>JAAGZR010000400.1 GCA_024206155.1 Aliivibrio sp. | reverse complement strand
GATTGAATTGGTAGACTAGAAAATAAAAGTATTAAAAGATTAGCAAATGGTATTGAAAAGGAATAACATGATAATAAAGGGAAATAAAATAATAATAAAATAGATGCAATTAACCTAAAATTTATATAACATCAAAAACACGACTTTAGCGGCGGCTCAACAAGCTAAAATGGCGCGTTTATGTCAAAAATTGGCATTAACTGCCAATGATCATGTTCTAGAAATTGGGACTGGATGGGGCGCTATGGCCATTTTTATGGCAAAAGAATATGGCTGTAAAGTGACCACCACCACCATTTCGCCTGCGCAATATGCCTTTACTAAAACTCAAATTGAGCGTCATCAATTAACGGAGCAAATTACTTTATTGCAACAAGATTACCGTCAGTTAACGGGGCAATTTGACAAAGTGGTGTCCATTGAAATGATCGAGGCTGTTGGGGAGGCGTATCTCACCGGTTTTATTAAAATTTGTCAGGCGAGATTAAAGCCAAAGGGATTACTGGCATTGCAGTGTATTACCATTGCCGATCCCCGTTATCACACGTACAGCCAACGTTTAGACTTTATTCAAACACACATTTTCCCTGGCGGATTTTTGCCTTCAATTTCTGTCTTGGTTGCGAAAAGCCAACAACATACTCAGTTCGTCTTAAAGGACGTGAAAGATATCGGATTGGATTACGCCAGAACTCTGCAAGATTGGCGTCAGCGGTTTGAAAGCCATCTATCTGTTTACCCCTCTATGGGCTTGGATCCGTATTTTATCCGAATGTGGCGCTTTTACTTTTGTTATTGCGAAGCCGGATTCTTAACAGAAAACGTCAGTGCGGTTCAATTGTTGTTTTCTCGACAAGATTGATCGCATTTCAATTCTTATGTTTTTCAAGAGGAGAAGACAATGCAACGAGCCTTTACATGGTCTGTTTTGTGGCTGAGTTTGACGGGATGCTCCACTCAAATTGATGATTATTCCGCAGATGCCACTCCCGCCTTTAATTTAATGACTTTTTTTACCGGAAAAACGGTGGGTTATGGCATGGTTCAAGATCGATTTGGCAAGCAATTGCGTCGATTTACGGTTGAGATGGAAGGAAAAAAAGACGGAAATCGTCTGCAATTGTC
>JAAGZR010000399.1 GCA_024206155.1 Aliivibrio sp. | reverse complement strand
GGGTTAAAATTTAATGTGAGTTGTGACAACTTAAATGGCGATTTTGAGCCAGATCGTTTAGCATTCATGGCTAAAGTACATAATGAAGTGATGAGCATTTTAGATAATGGATTACCTCCACGCGTAGAGGCATTATCCAACGCATTACGTGAGTTTTATCAAATAGCCCCACTTACCAAAGAACAATTTATTGTCCAATAGGAAAAAGATGATCATTGAATTTGAAGAAAAAATGCTTGAACTGATTGATGCTCGAATTGAAACAGCATCAGATGATGAGCTATTTGCTGGTGGCTACTTACGTGGACATATTTCATTATCAGTTGCTAAGTGCGAAGAACAAGAAATTGCTGATCTTGAGATATTAAAAGCACATATCAATGAAAGTCTTGAAGCGGCTAAATCTGAATTATCTCCTGCTGATCGTATTATTGTGGCTGATCTATGGAATGAGCTTCAAAACGCCTAATTTAAATAAGCAAAAATAATTGAAAAGGCAGTTCTGAAGAGAGCTGCCTTTTTATGGTGAGGCAACCGTTATTGCTTGAATCCAGCCAATGCACTTAATTTATCTCGAAGTAGATCTACCAACTGAGTCTGATCTGATTGTGCTCTGATCTCTCCATTAGTATTTCCCCACACTGGCCCAGGCCATGCGATATCAGTAATAAAGCGGGCAATATGGTGAATGTGCAACTGAGGAACTAAGTTACCTAGTGCTCCAATATTAATTTTATCTGGTGTGAAGTTATCTTCGAGCAGTTGAGCAACCGAACTTGATTCTTGAATAAATTGAATTTGCTGCTCTGATGTCATATGGTGAATTTCTTTTAAGTCTTCAATTCGAGGAACTAAAATCACCCAAGGACCGATGTTTTCTTTAATGAGCAAAACAGAACATAATGGAAGATTGCCCAAAAAGATGCAATCTTGTTGCAAACGGGGGTGTAATTGAAAAGCCATTTGTATTTCCTTGGTTTCTATCAGCAATGCTTTGTTATATCATAATCGGGTCATAATAAAGAATAAGTGAAGCAATTCATGAGTGAAAAAGTCGATAAAAACGTTTATAACCCCACTTTTCAATGGGCATTTCTTCATCCTAAGTATTGGCCAACATGGTTAGGGATTGGGTTTGCTATTATTTTGGCTTTTATTCCATTTAGATTACGCGATAAGTTAGCCGCTAGTATCGTTAAGTTAGTACTTAAAAAGCCAAGCGGTGGTATTAAGCGAGCTAAGTTGAATATTGCGACTTGTTTTCCTGAAAAATCAGAAGAAGAACAGAAAAAATTGCTTGAAGATACCTATATAACAGGTGCTCAGGTGATGCTTGGTTTTTCTGAGTTGCTTGTTCGTAGTCGTAAGCATAATGAAGGACGCGGGATTTTTATTGGTGCAGAAAATCTATTCCCGCTGCTTGAGCAAAAAGAAAATATTATTATTTTAGCGCCGCATGCTTGGGCTATTGATTTCCCTGCGATTCTTTTGGCTTCTCGTGGTTATCAAGTAACGACTATGATGAAACCTCAAAAGAACCCAATAACTGATTGGTTAATGCATGTTCAGCGTATGCAATATGGCGGTAAGATTTATGCTCGTAGTGCGGGGATCAAGCCGTTAATCAAAGCGATTAAAGAAGGCTACTTAGCGTATTACTTACCTGATGAGGATCATGGTCCACAAAACAGTGTATTTGTTCCTTTCTTTGCAACACAGAAAGCGACGTTAAAAGGGTTTGGTAAACTAGCTCGTTTATCAAAAGCGAAAGTGGTTCCAATGTTGCCATCGTATAATGCAGAAACTGGGCAGTTTGAGATCATTACATTACCAGCGATTGCTGATTTTCCATCAGGAGATGAAGAGACAGATGCTCGTGCAATGAATATTGCGATTGAGCAGCTGGTTACTGAACGCCCTGAGCAATATATGTGGGTGTTAAATTTACTGCGTTCTCGACCTGACGGTAGTCGTTTATATTAACAATTAGTTATTCAATGTATTTTTAAACCCGTAGAATTTATCGTTCTACGGGTTTTTTATTTTAATGAACCCTGTGACGAAAAATGAAGAAATGATTTATTTGATTTATATCAAAAGTCGATCTTGGTCATTTAATCAATCTAAGTTTTTGTAAATGGTTAGGGTCTATCTGTTGCTGAAGCGTATAATTATTTGTGTTCTTATTTTACTACCAATCACAGTAAATAAATGATCAGAAATAGCGCAGGTAAAATTCTTGAGAACAAGACGAAATTTTTCGATAAGTAGTTATTCTACAATCAAAAATTTCAACACAGTTATCGAGCATTTTAACCAGCTAGGATGAGCAGTTATTTACTAGGATTGGTATAATTACGCTGCTAACGCTCTTTATGTGCTAAGTTGATACGATAAATGCCAAAATCACCCAATTTTCGTTTTTTTCAAGGTGGGATGCTAAAGCATCGTACTACGCCAAAATTTCTAACCACACAAACTGATTATTATGCGCTGCTTTTCTTATCGGCATTGGTTGGTGGTATTGCCGGGTCTGTCGTCGCTTTATTTGAAGCCTCAATTCGATTGATCGGTGAACAGCGTCTCAACTTCATTCATTCATTTCCTTATTCTGAGTATCTAGCGCCCGTTGCTGCGGTATTAGCGGGGGCTGCGATGGCTGCTGCTGGCTTTTGGCTTACTTTTCGATTTGCACCAGAGACTGCGGGTAGTGGTATCCCTCATATTGAAGGGGCTCTTGATGGGACTCAAGAGATCCGTTGGGCTCGTGTATTGCCGATTAAATTTATTGCAGGCACATTAACGATTGGTTCAGGAATGGTGCTTGGTCGTGAAGGGCCATCAATTCAAATTGGTGGTGCTGTTGGTAGAATGATCGCATGTAAAGGTAAACGATTCAGTCACTCTTCTCATATATTAACAGCAGCAGGGGCGGCGGCAGGTTTAGCTGCGGCATTTAACGCGCCTCTTGCTGGTATTTTATTTGTGGTTGAAGAGATGCGTCCTCAGTTTCGTTATAACATCACTTCAATAAAGTGTGTGACATTAGCTACAGCGGTAGCAACGATAGTGATGCGTTCTTTACATGGACAAGAAGCATTTTTAACGATCCCAAGTTTTGATGTCCCACCATTACGTTCACTGATTCTTTTTGCCATTTTGGGGGTTATCTTTGGCATTATTGGGGTGAGCTTTAATAAATGGATTTTAAAAGGAACGAGTAAGGTTAAGGACTTTCACCAAAATAAATTATCTCGCATTGTGCTTATGGGTGCAGCGTTTGGCGGCACTTTTGCTTTATTGCATTTAGTGGCTCCTAAACTATCTGGAAGTGGGATGGAAATCATTACTGAGATGTTTTATAGCCCAATGGCATGGATGATCATGGTTGGTTTCTTTGTATTACGAGTGATTGTTACTGTTGCTTGTTTTTCATCAGGTGCTCCTGGGGGAATTTTTGCCCCAATGTTAGCGCTAGGTACTTTACTTGGTTTATCTTATGGCGTGGTTATGTCTGCATGGTTCCCTGGTTGGATATCAAATCCTGGAGTTTATGCTATCGCAGGGATGGGGGCGTTGTTTGCAGCTACAGTAAGAGCTCCTGTAACAGGTGTTATCCTTGTTGTTGAAATGACGAATAATTATCAGCTGATTTTACCGCTATTAGTGACAACACTTGGTGCGACGTTTATTGCTCAAGCATTGGGCGGGCAACCTTTATATTCTGCACTTTTAAAACAGTCTTTGTTGAAAGATAAAGAGTTGAGGGCTGAAGAGAGTGGATTACATAAGACTGAACAAGGTATTGCTAATGCGAATATAGAAAATAAGTAACCATCTGAATTTTCATCCTTCAGATGGTTATAATAATGATAAATAAACTATGCTTTTTTATACACTCTAATCATAAAATCCGCTTTACAATCAAAGTCTGACTTCTCTTGCAGTTCAGTTTTAAATTCAGCTGTCGCTTTCCAAGCAAATGGCGTCATATCTAATAAATGCAACGCTTCTAAACCGTTCAAGCGCATATCGTAAGTTAATTTTTTCTCTTCAATAAGTTCAAAGTTAGTAAGGGCTTCTGTCGCTTCATCATGCAGGCGAACCTCACCATAAACTCCTTCACGAAGTTCGAATAAATGGTGGCTGGCTGGGGTAACGGTAATGAGATAGCCGTTTTTCTTAATTGTACGGTTTAACTCTTGCGCTTTACATGGTGCATAAATACGAACAATAGCGTCTAGGCTTTGATCAGAAAAAGGTAAACGGTGGCTAGAGGCAACGCTAAATTGGCAATTTAGGTAACGCTTTGCTGCGAACTTAATAGCGACTTTTGAAATATCCAATCCATAGACATTAGCATTTTTACTATGTAAATATTCTGCAATTTTTGAGGTGTAATAGCCTTCACCACAACCAATATCAAGTAGGCTAGCAGCATCATTGGTCACATACTTTTGGCATAACTTGGCAACGTGTTGTTGCATAGGCTGATAATGTCCAGCCTCTAAAAAAGCACGCCTAGCTTGCATCATCTCTTTATTATCACCTGGATTTTTAGAACGCTTGTGATGAGCTGGCATTAGGTTTACATAACCTTCTTTTGCGTTGTCAAACTGATGGTTGTTTTCACAACGATATTGATTGTTGGCAAAGCGCAACTCGTGTTGGCATAAAGGGCACTGATAAAACATAACCATACCTGAAATTAGATTGAAGCTGCAGTGTACTTCTTCATTTATCTAATAAAAAGAGATAGCAGTGAAAATAATGCTGGTCTATTTCTTTTTTATCTCAAAATTAATAGTGTGACTAACTTCAAATACAGTGCCTAATAGAAACTAACAAGACCTTTTTTGTTCTCAATATTGAGTGATCTAGATCTCTTCTGCTGTTAATTAGAGTGGCGGAAAATGTGACCTTACTTGGTGATAATCGCAATAATTATAAATTATAAAATGAAATATATCGATTAAGTTATTGTTATAAAGGGATTTATATTTTTTTATATAGGGTGTTTTTGAAGTTAATCATAGTTTTCCAGTATTTATTTTTCAAAGCGAATTAATACGGCATAATTTATCTCAACGGATTTAGAGAAACATTTAAACGGATTAAAATTTTTAGAGCTTGGTCTTTATATATTGATGGCTTCAATAGAAGAACCAAGCCAAACAGTTTAAATATATAGGGTATATCACATGAAAAAATCAACACTAGCACTTATCGTTCCTGTTACTCTTCTTTCTGGTGCTGTAATGGCTGATTCAACTTATGTCACTGGTAACGTACAAGCACACGATAGTAACCTGCACGGTTCTGGTATGACATCTACACTAGAAGCGGGTCATACGTTTGATAATTCATTTGGTGGTTTAACACTATTAACCGAGTTTGATGGTATTCAAATAGGTTCACTAAAAGCACAAGAAGTAACGCACTCAGATGGGTCTAAATCAATGGAGAAATTTAACTCTCCAGCGTACGTAACATTAGGTGCTGAGCAATCATTTTCAGTAAATGAAAACTTATGGATGGCTGTGGGTTATCACCACCTAATGGCTAACGGTAAAGAAGTACAATACCGCCCATTAGTGAAAATTGGTTATAACTTC
>JAAGZR010000398.1 GCA_024206155.1 Aliivibrio sp. | reverse complement strand
TTTACACTCAACAATCCAGATCAAAAACACATTTTCACTTGTTGTCAGCTTTTAGTAGCTGATAAACTTCACAAAATTTTCTTCTTCTATCTACATAGGCTTTATATGTTAAATAAAAGCATGATCACTAATTTAATCTCACTACTCTTGTTAGCAGTCGGTTATTACATGCAACAAAATACTCTGTACTATATTGGCTTATTTGCCTTCTCTGGTGCGCTTACTAACTGGCTTGCCATTCATATGTTGTTTGAGAAGGTACCGGGATTATACGGCTCTGGTGTTATTCCTGCACGATTCGAAGAGTTTAAAGCCAGTATTAAGCGTTTAATGATGGAGCAATTTTTCACTAAAACTAACGTAGATAAGTTTTTATCAAAAGAAATGGCATCGGCGACTAACATTAATCTAGAGCCTGTGATTGAGAAGATTGACTTATCGCCGGCGTTTGATTCTCTGGTAGAAGTCATTATGAACTCTCAATTTGGCGGTATGCTAGCAATGATGGGTGGCAGTGAAGCAATTCAGCCAATGCGTGAACCTTTCATCGAGAAAATGAAGCTTTCAATTACAGAAATAAGTCAGCAAGATCAATTTAAGCAGGCTTTAAAAGAAGAACTGGAAAGCCCAGCGATGATGGATGACATCCAAATTACGATTGAAGAGATCATTGATCAGAGATTAAATGAACTGACACCAAAATTAGTGAAAGAAATGGTGCAGGATATGATTAAGAAGCATCTAGGCTGGCTTGTTGTTTGGGGCGGGATCTTTGGTGGCGTGATTGGTTTACTCTCAACGCTTATCTAATCTTCATTTCATCGAATACAAAAATGCCAGCACAAATGCTGGCATTTTATTAGGTATCAGATAAAAACAGAGCACTTCTGTTAATTAGTGAAGCGGAGCTTGTGTTGCGTTAAACTTACCAAAATGCGCTTCTAACGCTTCAGGAGTTAGTTCTCCAGCTTCTTCAAGACGCTTTAGCTCTGCAACAATCGCTTTTTGCTCTTCGATTGAAGGCAATGCCACTTCAGGTTTATCCGGTTCTTGCTGAATCATATCTTGCAGTTCTTTTTCAAAATCACTCATGATTATTTTCTCAATTCATATAAAACAACTGACGTTATTCTACAAGAAATCGCATAAAAAGGTAAACCTAAGCGAGCCCTTATACTTTAAATGCACCAACTAATTGATCTAATCGTTGTGAAAGCGCATTTAATTGCTAACTTAAATTGGCAAGTTATTGAACTGTTGCAGTAGCTACTTGCGTATTCTTGTCTGAGATATCAGTAATGCTTAATGCAATACCTGCTAAAACATTTGTTGCGGCATCTGCAGATTGAACACCACTCGCTGTTACTGCATGGCTTGCTTCCATTGCTGTTTTTGTTCAAGAATGTTGGTAATTCAAAAATAGTTCAACGTTCATCTAGTGTATCGAACGCTTTTATTGAGCAACAATACCTACAGAGAAGTCGAAACAATGATAGCAATAATAATACCGGCTGCGAGTTTCTGTTTTATTAGCTTAATCATAATTTGCCCATAGCTAAGGTAGACCTTCTATATAACGACCATCCAGCACACTTATTTAATAAGCAGTTACCATTTAATTCATTCGCTAAATAGTTGAATAATTCAAATTAAACTCTATCTTATTAAGGAACTAATGTGATTTTAATTGGTCACAAAGAAATAATTACTACGTAATCCTGAAAATGGGTGATATATGCCAGCGTTAAAAATTCAACAATTGCAAACTTATCTTGAATCTCAAGTGATTGGTCAACCTGCGCTTGTTAAGCAGTTATTAATAGCTTTACTTGCTGATGGTCACATTTTAGTTGAAGGTCCTCCAGGCCTCGCTAAGACACGTGCCGTGAAAATTTTGGCCGATTCTATAGAGGGAGATTTCCACCGCATTCAATTTACCCCAGATCTATTGCCTTCCGATTTAACGGGAACGGATATTTACCGCCAAGAGACGGGAGAGTTTACTTTCCAACCCGGTCCTATTTTTAATTCATTGGTTTTAGCCGATGAGATCAACCGTGCACCAGCTAAAGTACAAGCGGCGATGCTAGAAGCAATGGCTGAGAAACAGATCACTGCCGGTCGCAACACGTATCAATTACCAGAACTTTTCTTGGTAATGGCAACGCAAAACCCGATTGAGCAAGAAGGGACATACCCTCTGCCAGAAGCGCAACTTGACCGTTTTTTAATGCATTTGGATGTTGATTACCCGGGCGCAGAAGACGAATTAGCGATCCTGCGTTTAAACCGTGGTGAAGCCCTAGGTGAGCAAGCAGAGAAACCACAGCCCTTAGCACAAAGTGAAATATTTACAGCGCGTAAAGAAGTGCTGTCGATTTACATGGCACCTGAGATTGAGCAATACATTATTCGTATTACTATGGCGACGCGTAAGCCAGAACAATACTGCCAAGACTTAGCGAAACAGCTAGAAATGGGGGTGAGTCCTCGTGCCACGTTAGCGCTTGATCGTTGTGCGCGTGCGCATGCATGGTTAGCAGGTCGTGATTTTGTTAGCCCTGAAGATGTGCAAGCGATGGCTTACCCAGTACTTCGTCATCGCCTATTGTTAAGCTTCCAAGCACAAGCGGAAGGGACAACGGCAAATAAAGTAGTTGAACGACTATTACAAATGGTTGCGACGTCTTAACGTCGTAAAGTAATTATATGAAAAAGACTACTCTATCGCTGCCACCACATAGTAATGGCGTTACATTGTCACTTAATGAGTTGGTTAATTATAAAAACCATTCATTACAATGGCTGCCGCCTGCGCAATCAGTATGGTCAAAAATGAATGGCAGTCATCAAAGCCGACAAAAAGGCCGCGGTATGGATTTCTCAGAAGTACGTCAATACCAACCGGGCGATGATATTCGATCGATTGATTGGCGCGTGACTGCACGTACCGGTAAAACCCACACGAAACTCTACAGCGAAGAGCGTGAGCAACCAACCATGCTGTTTATTGATGTCAGTGACACCATGCGTTTTGGGTCTCAACTGTTGTTTAAGTCAGTACAAGGAGCGCATTTTGCCAGTTTATTAAGCTGGATAACCTTAGCAGCAAAAGATCGCATCGGTGGGATTATCTTTGATGGATTATCGACCTTGGATTGTAAGCCCTCTTCACGTCAGAAGGTCGTGTTACAGTTTCTTCAAAAAATCATTGAGAAACATAACACCAATAGCAACTCTGAACCTCAGGATACAGCCCAACAAGCCAGATCGTTTGCCAACGGGTTAAGTCAGTTACAGCGCTTATGCCCTAAAGGCAGTGAGATTGTGATCATCAGTGATTTCTATGCGCTAACCGATGAGTGCAAAGCGATCTTCAGTCAACTAAGCAAACACAACCGTTTACAGTTTGTGATGATAAGTGATCCGCTAGAACAAGGCTCAACGCGCTTTAATGGTTCTGAATATGTATCAGATAACAAACGTTCTGCGTGGTTGGATTTCTCGTCATCGTCGACAAAAAAGGCCTTAGAGCAACAAGCCAATCTTCATAAAGCCTATGTGCAGAATATGGCAATGCAGCTAGGGATTAAATTACACAGTTTGTCCTCGGGCTTGCCGTTATTACCACAACTGACGTCTTCACAAGATCCATCACAACAAGATAAAGGAGTCATGTAATGTCTTTATCTTCAGCCCAACAAGCACCAGTAAGTAACGTATTGCCATTGGCGGATATTCATTTACCCGCTGATCCATCGTGGGGATTATCTCTACAAGGTTATGGTTTGGTTATTGGATTACTACTACTTACCGCTGCTATTGTGTGGCTTATTCTTCGTAAGAAAAAACAAGGTGCGCTTAAGCGTTTAGCACTCAAGCAATTAGCGAGCTTAACGCCACAACAAACCAGTGACATTGCACGGTTACTAAAACAAGCGGCGTTAAGTCACTTCCCTCGTGAACGCATTGCCTCACTGCATGGGTTAGCCTGGTGGTATTTTGTTGAACAGCAGCTACCTGTGAAAAAACAAGCCAATGTCCATTTCTCATCTCGTTCTGACATGTTAGAGCAAGCTTTGTATGGACGACAGCCTTTATCAGAAACCAATCAACAACGCTTCTACGATGATGTGCGCTATTGGCTATCTCATGCTTTGCCTGCAAAAAAAGTAACAATGGCAACAACAAAAGGAAATCAACATGCTTGAATTCGTTTGGTGGTGGGCATGGTTTTTATTACCTATTCCCTTCCTGTTTTACTTTTTTGTGCCTGAAAAAGACGTAGGTACTGCGATTCATCTTCCTCGACTGCCAGAGCAAGGGGAATATAAGCAACCAAATAAACGTATCAACATTGGTTTATTGTCTGTCGCTTGGCTGCTATTAATTGCCGCGTTAGCTCGTCCAGTCTGGTATGGCGATCCGGTTGATATTCAACCAGAACACCGTGACATGATGCTTGTGGTCGATTTATCTGGCTCAATGGCTGAAGAAGACATGCAAACCGATAGCGGTGATTTTGTGGATCGCTTAACGGCGGTTAAAAAAGTCGTGTCTGATTTTATTGATGAGCGCAAAGGCGATCGTCTTGGATTAGTGTTGTTTGGTGATCACGCTTATCTACAAACCCCACTCACCTTTGATAGAAATACCGTAAAAGAACAGCTTAATCGAACCGTTCTTCGACTCGTAGGGCAAATGACCGCAATGGGAGAAGGTATAGGTTTAGCGACCAAAACCTTTATTGAAAGTAACGCACCGCAACGCACGATTATTCTACTCAGTGATGGTGGCAATACAGCCGGTGTATTAGAGCCATTAGAAGCAGCGCAACTTGCCAAAGACAACAACGCCAAGATTTATACTATTGGCATTGGTGCTGGCGAAATGCTGGTTCGAGGCTTCTTTGGTAAACAAACCGTCAATACCTCTCGTGACTTGGATGAGAAAACCTTGACTGAAATTGCAACAATGACGGGCGGGCAATATTTCCGCGCTCGTAATGCTGATGAACTAGCGCAGATCTACCAAACCATCGACCAACTTGAGCCCATAACTCAAGCAACACAAACCTGGCGACCACATGAAGAGTGGTTCCGCTATCCGTTAATGGGGTATCTATTTTTCTTCTTTATTATTGTGGGAGTAAGAAAGCGTCATGGCTAATTTTACTTTTCTCTATCCACTGTGGTTTTTAGCCCTTATCCCTCTTGGGGTATTGGTGCTAATTCAACGTAAAAACAAAAACACCACAGGGTTGATCGCTCCGCACATTGCCAAACAATTGGGAATGACTCAAAAAACACAAGGCAATGGCTTTACCCTTGGACTTGTATTGGCATTGCTATGCGTGACTACCGCCCTCGCCGGCCCAAGTTTTGGTTATAAAGACTCGCCGAGTTTTCAGCTCTCTGGGGCACGAGTACTGGTGATGGATATGTCTCGCTCAGTGTATGCGACCGACGTAAAACCAAATCGCCTAACCCAGGAGAAATACAAAGCGAAAGATCTACTGCCCTATTGGAAAGAAGGCATGACGGGTTTAGTTGCTTATGGCGCTGACAGTTACTTAGTGAGCCCGTTAACTGAGGATAGCCAAACGCTCAATAACTTAATCACTAACCTATCGCCAGAAATCATGCCCTATCAAGGGAAAGGCAGTAACTTGTTAGCTGCGGTTGAGCAAAGTATTGAGATGATGACCAAATCAGGCCATCAACAAGGTGATATTGTTGTTTTGACTGATGGAATATCAAACCAACAGCTCGATAAAGTGATGAGTCGTGTTAAAGGCACTAAATGGCGTATCAGTTTATTAGGTATAGGAACTAAAAATGGTGCGCCAATTGAATTGCCTTCAGGTCAGTTGCTCACCGATTCTTCAGGTAAAACGGTTGTCGCGACTTTGGATTCCGACCCACTAGTAACACTGGCGCAAGC
>JAAGZR010000397.1 GCA_024206155.1 Aliivibrio sp. | reverse complement strand
CTCGTATGTTCTCGCCATCGTTACAATAGCATTAGTAGATAAAATTGTCACCGCTACACTCACAGCATTTTGTAGTGCCTGCTTGGTTACTTTCATAGGGTCTATAATTCCAAGCTCTATTAAGTCACCTTCCTTCCCGCTCTTTACATCCAGACCTATGTTCTTCTCGTTATACACTCTACTGTTCTGTATCCCTGCATTCTCTTGTATCTGCTTTAGCGGCTCTATCAGCGCCCCCCCTAAAATCGCCTTGGCGATTTTTTTTGAGTTATTTTTTGAGCTTTTTAATAATAGACCCTCTTGATATAAAGCCAGTCCTGCTCCAGGGAGTATGCCTTCCTCTAGGGCACTACGGACTGCGCATACTGCGTCATCAACTCTATCGAACAGTTCCTTTTGTTCTAGGTCTGTGTTCCCCCCTACGTAGATAACACCAACCCCTCCTGTGAGGGATGCTATACGAGAGAGAATAAACTCTTTGTCCACTTTCTTCACTGCTATGGAATGAGCGTCCCAGAGTTGTGCTACTCTCTCATCGATTAGCTTCTCATCTACATGAGAATCATCTTTGATTATTATACTAGAGTCCTTCCCTACAATTATTTTCTTTGCACGACCTAGGTCTTCAAATTTCATAATGCTCATATCGTCTCCAGTCTTTTCTGAAAAATAAGTAGCCCCTACTGACAGAGCTATGTCTTGCATCAGTTCATGTTGCTTATAGCCAAAGGAGGGTGGAATTATGGCACAAAGCTTCAAGCTGTTCTTCATCACATTCGCCGCTAGGGTGTTTATGACTTGTTGTGAACAAGGCGCTACTATTAATAATTTTTTTCCTTCATTGATAATTGGTTTTAATATATTCTCAATGACAAGTATGTTGTTTATCTCTGCATCAGAGATAAGCACGTGCACATCCTCCATGATACACTCATCCTTTTTTTGATTGTTGATAAACAGAGGCGATGAGTACCCCCTGTCTATCTTCAATCCATTTGTGGTTTCAAACCCGGTCTCAGACCCTTGAGCTTTTTCCACTGTTACTATCCCGTTCTTCCCTATAGATGTGTATGTGTCTGCTATTATCTTCCCTACATTGGTATCATTGTTTGCAGATATGGTTGCTACATCTAGTAATTTTTTATCGGACACTTTGCGTGAACGCTTCTTAAGATTGTTTACTACATCCTCGGTTAAAGAAACCATATCACGTAGCACCTGGGTTTTATTGTCCGCATCTTCAAGCTCCTCTATGCCCGTGCGAACTAAAGCTTCTGTTAGAACAATAGCCGTGGTCGTTCCATCTCCTGCATTGGCTGCTGTACGAGAGGCTGCCTCTCTCATCATCTGTACCGCTAGGTTTTCTACTGGGTCTAATAGTTGTATGGACTTGGCTACAGTAACCCCATCCTTAGTCACAGTTATCCCATGCGTATGACTCGCTGATTCTATCAGTACAGTATTACCCATAGGCCCAAGTGTAGACTTTACAGCCTTAGACATTTTAGTTATTCCCTTGATTAGTTTAGACCTAGCCTCTTTAGCAAAGTGCAAGTCTTTCGGTGAGTACCCTCCAGTAGTTTCCATTTGATTCGATTTAATTAATTCAAATATATG
>JAAGZR010000396.1 GCA_024206155.1 Aliivibrio sp. | reverse complement strand
GATATTTGCACTAATGGTCCTATTGCTTTACCACTCAACATTGTTGAAGCAATTAAAGCACCCATCGTTAAATCACCATTAGCAATAAGATAAACACCAACGATAATCATCCCTATATTTACTGCTTGTTGTACAAAGCCAGCCATATTTTGAATTGAATCTGTGATTCGACGACTTTTGATACTCCAGTTAGAGATATGGGTAACGGCTTCTTCCCATCGATACTGAAACTGACTTTGTGCATTAA
Source organism: Aliivibrio sp. (assembly GCA_024206155.1). Classification (GTDB taxonomy): domain Bacteria; phylum Pseudomonadota; class Gammaproteobacteria; order Enterobacterales; family Vibrionaceae; genus Aliivibrio. The sequence goes on along the minus strand of JAAGZR010000396.1, from coordinate 8,698 downwards.
ATAGCTTTAATGTTTCTAGACCAACTAAACTTTCAATTAAATTCGCGTATTTCTGGGATGCGAGTCTTGATCCTTCTTCAATCGTTTTCTTTAATGGTCCTTGTATGATTGCGGCATGAATAAGTAATAAAACAATACCAACAATAGGAACCAAAACAATTGGACCTGACACTAAGTAAATGACGAATAAAAAGAGCAACGCAAAAGGTAAATCAATCAATGACGCTATTGTAGCGGACGTAAAAAACTCTCTTATTGATTCAAATTCTTGAAGATGCCTTGCAAATGCTCCTACAGAGGGAGGTCTTGCCTCCATTCGGATCCCCAGTACTTTTTGAAACAACTTAGCAGAGATCAATACATCGGACTTTTTCCCTGCGATATCAATAAAGTAGCCTCGTACATACTTTAATATGAAGTCAAAAACAAAAACGACAAAAATACCAGAAGCTAAAACCCATAGAGATTCAAATGCCAAGTTTGGCACTACTTTATCATACACTATACGAGTAAACATGGGTGTCGCGATAGCAAATATATTAATTAGGATAGATGCTATAAACACATCTCGATAAATATGTTTCGATTCAAATAACGTACTCCAGAACCAATGTCCTTCGCGTTTTTTTAAGATCTCCGGCGAACGAGCATCATATCTAAATTGCTTTTTTAGTAAGAAATAACGTCCAATATATTGAGACTCTAATTCTTCAGTAGAAATAGAGATAGGCATCATGTCTGAATTTGCAGAGATAATTTCAGCTTGAGCGTTTTCAGCATCAAACCCAATCAAAACACAAGACTCACCTCCTTTAAGCAAAAGTACTGCAGGCAATACAAGCTTAGGTATTCTCAGTAATTCTGCTTGATTCTCTTTCGCAACTAAACCCGCTCTCTCGGCAGCACGAGAAAATAGAAAAGGTGTTAATTTACCGTCTTGCAAAGGTAAGCCATTAATCAAAGCTTCTGGTGAATTAACTTGGCCGTAATATCGACCAACATAACACAATGAATGAAGCAAGGGATCTCTCATTCTATTTACCTTTTACTTTTTCATTGATAAAAAAGCCTTGGAAAACATCTACGTTATGCTCTGAAAGCAACTCTAATTGCTCTTTGTTTTCAACTCGTGATGCTATTGTAGTAATTCCTAAATTTTGCGCTGTTCTTGAAATTGACGCTAAAATGTAACGCTGTTTTTCATCATCTAACTGATGGGTGAATAAGTAATCTAACTTGACGTATTTAGGTCTGAAGACTTTAAGATATTCAAGTGACTCAAAATTTCTACCAAAGTTATCAACACCAAATTCTGCACCAAAAGAGCGAATAACATTACACAACAGCGCTGTGTGATCTTCGTTTTCAATAAAAGACGTTTCTTGAATTTCAAAATGTAATAAAGAAGCAATCGATTTATTTTTTCTTAACGTATTCGTTAACCAACGAACAAAACTTGGATTCTCTATACTTCTATTCGCTAAGTTTATTGCAACAGGTTGTGTGATCTCTTCTGCAAGAATTCGTTCAATCATGGTTCTAATGACAAATTGATCAAACGGCGTTGTCTCGTTCAGTTGATCTAAAGCAAGGAGATATTGATTAGCCGAGTAACGTTGATTGTCTTTCTCGATAGCAGAAAAAACTTCTTGATGAAAGACAGCTCCAAGATGAGTGGTAGCTAACTGCAATGTGAAATCAAATAAATGTTCATTAATCGCTTCATCGACAAACTGCTTCCATTGCTGTTTACCCATTAGTTCATGTGCGCTTTCATCTGCAATATAGCCGTAAGCTAACTCAGGGTGCGAATGCGCTTGGGTTAATGCGTTATCTGCTAAAGATAATATCTCGGTTGTTGTCTTTCTTGATTCATTAAAAACAACCCCTAAATCAGCATCAATAGGCGCCGTTGCGGTTGGATCTCCCTTTATGTCTTGTGTATAAGCAATAATATTATCTGCCGCTACTTTTAATTCTTCTTCCTCTATGCTTGGAAAGATAAAAGCGAACTCGCAAGTGTTTAATCGAGTAAGAATCACATTTTTTGATGGTAAGGTAGCTTTTAACAAATCAGACAGTTCTTTAACTTTAGCATCACCCGCTTCATAACCTTCTTCTTCATAAACTTTATGAATAAAGTTAACTCGAAATAACGCAACACCACCTTCAGCAGACTCTGATAACCATGTATTTAATTGAGCCATAAAAAAAGCACGGTTACCTAATCCAGAGATAGGATCAAGGTAGACCTTGTCTCTTAATTTTTCAGCTTCTTTTGCTTGTGATTGAAAGCTTTGTGCTATTTGGGCAGACATTGAATTAATACCATTAATAACAGCTTCAAGATCTTTTGTTTTCGGTTGTTGTAATTCGCCACTAAAATTATTTTCAGCAACCTGTTTCATTTTAATGATGATAGATTGCAAAGGCGATAACGCTCGCTTTACAACAATAGAAATAATAATAATCCCTAAGGCAATAACGATAAGAAAGGTCGTCGCTAATTGCGTTAACGCATTCCAGAGTTGTTGGTACGCATAACCAGGGTGAGTCACAATCTCGACTTCAGCTAATTGTAACCAACCACTCGTGATAATACGACTTTCTGAAATGGTTCTAAATAAGTGTAAGTCTGAAAACCACTTAGGTACACTGTCTATAGTGATAGGGTAAACACGAACTATTTCGTCATCAGTATTAAATAAAGTTAAACGTACTGCTGAATAATAGCTGCCATCAAATAAAGCATTAATTACCGACTCAGCAGCTACTTTATCTTCATTTTCTAGATATGGAGCAAGAGCTAAGCCAACTGTATTTATGGAGTTGTTCACCTCTGAACGCTGTTGATTTTCTAAAAAAGTTTGTGTATTGCGAAACTCTATCGCAAAGACAGAAATCATCAATAGTAAAAAGACAACTGTCATCCATGAAACTAGCTGTTTATATAATGTCATATCACTACTCATCATAATTTATAATTGGGCGGTTTAATCTCAGGCCTTCATTTCTTGCTCTTAAATCATTCCATAAACTTAATCGAGATGATTCTCCTGCCTGTTGTCCGTTTCCTTTACCTTTCATTAGCCATAGATGTTGACCATTAAAACTATAAATAGGTAATAGATCGGTTCGTTCTGTCGCTGGTTTAATTTCTTTATCGATGTTATCTAAAATCAGTGGTACTGATGAGGGGGTTGGATAATATGCCAATACCATATGAAACTGATTAAACTCCAATGCTTTAAGATAAACCAAGCGCAATTTTTTATCTGGTACACCTAACTCTAAAAGCGAAAAATATTTTGCTATCGTAAAGTCTTCACAATCACCGGCATTACTTCCTAAAAACTCAAGAGGCGTTGCCCAATAATCAGTCTTTCCCCATAAATCAATATCATTAACAAAATACAATTGATTAAAAAACTGGTTAACTTTGACTAGCTGTTCTTTTTCTTTTTTTCCACCTAATTCTGAAATGAGTTCACGCCATGCATTCACTCGCCTTGCTGCCCTATCACCATATTCTTCATTTACTGCTTTAATCCAAATATTTTCCTGTTTAGTTAAAGCAATTGAAGTTAGAGAAAATATGGCAAAAGGGATAATGAATAACCATCTTGTTTTCATTATTCCGTATACTCCCTATGTCACACATTACTCTTTAAGCGCTGAACCTTTAGCTTGAACTATTGGTTTTAGTAAATAATCCAAAATTGTTCGTTTTCCTGTAATGATATCAACCGTTGTTGTCATACCAGGAATAATATAAAACTGTGTTTTCTTTGCTAAGTCTTCCTGTGATGTTCTAACACGAACTAAATAAAAACTATTGCCTTCTTCGTCTTGAATCGTATCAGCACTGATATGTTCTAATATTCCTTTTAATCCACCATAACGAGTAAAATCATACGCACTAAATTTAACAATAGCTGGCAACCCAGGTCTTAAAAAAGCAATATCTTGTGGCGCAATTTTGGCTTCAATTAAAAGAGTATCTTCAGTTGGTACTATTTCAATAAGATCCATACCTGGTTGAATCACTCCCCCCACAGTATTGATGTATATTTTTTTGATCGTTCCCGTTACGGGAGATAGCACAATCGTTCGGTTCACTTTATCTTTTAACCCAACTTGAGATTCAGTTAACGCTGACAATTTATCTTGAGTCATATTCAATTTTTCTTGCTGCTCTGAACGAAACTTAAGTGCTACATCAATACGATTTAATACAGCCTCTTGGATCGCTGATGTTAAAACGGGAATTTTTAATTGTGTCGACGTTAATTCACGTTTGGTATCGTTGACTTGTCTTTGAAGTTTCAATAATTCAATACGAGGAACAACCCCTTCATCAGCGAGAGGTTTAGTAATATCTAACTCTTTTTTTGCCAGCCCATAACTTGCCTGCAAATTTCTCGTTCGAGCTTTAATTTCGACTAAATCTTGTTGCTTTTGATTTACTTGTTGATCGAATACATAAATACGGTTTTTTAAGTTATTCATATCCGCTTTGTATTCAGCAATTTGACGCCTGACTACTATTGGATTTTCGTTTGTAAACCCATCATCAAACTTTAATTTGTTTGTAGAAATAATGACAGAATCCTTCCAGCGTTTTTTGCTCTTCACCTCTTGTATTAAAATACTATCCATTGATGCAGATAATTGCATCGCACTTGCGGTAAGGTTTATAAGTTGCTTTTTTCTTTCTCTAAAGTCAGAACGAAAACGCGTATCATCAATTAATAATAACTGTTGACCCTTAGTAACTTGGTCACCCTCTTTAACCAGCATTTCTTTAACTAATCCACCTTCGAGGTTTTGAACTACTTGCAACTGAGACGATGGAATAACTTTTCCCTGGCCAACAGTGACCTTATCTATTTCTGCCCAAGAAGCCCAAGCAACTGCGATACAAAAGAAAACAACAATAATCCATAGAATAACTTTAGCGTTTGTTGGGGTATTAAGAAGTAGCGCAGCCGTTTTATCATCAACAAACTCGAGCTCTTCTTTATTAAGGCGGTTGAATCCCTTCTCATTCATTTCCAATTCCCTAGATTACAACGTCAATGAATAACATTTCGATTACATTAGAATATCGTATTTCATCGTAAGTCACTAAGGTTTATTAATTATATTTGAAGTCTAAAGCATTATGATGTATTCGGTGCTGTGAATTTACAGTGTAAATTGAGTAGAGATGATATCTTCAATTTACACTGTAAATTATAGTAATAGGATATACATGGTTTACGATTTACATTGTAAATTGGTTAGCAAAGATTTAACGAGTTCTCTTAGTTGTAACTCTGCGTTTTTCTTTCCTATTAAGTTGCACTCTTCTATAACTATTGGCCACTGTTTTACTTGAAGAATCTTAGTTACCGCAAGCTTCTTCTGTGCCTCAGATAAAAGAGCAAGAACAGATAGATTACTTAAAATGAAATAACGAAGCTCATATTGTAGTAACTCATACCCAAGCCCACCTAAAGCAAAAGTCTCCAGTCTTTTATTAATAAGAGGCGATACTTTCTCTTTAAATGATATCCCCTTCAACAGACTAAGAGCGTCGTTATAATCAAGAGCTGAAAATGTCGACATTAATTGCTCAGGAAATGAAGTAGTAAAATAATCATCTCCTATAGATGCCCAAGAAAATGCACGATGGCTTAATGGTTTCATTGCCAATAAGGAATGGGTTCCACTGGCTTTGTCTTTCGATATACCTAAGCGTACAAAATGAAAATTTAGTTTATACCAAAAATGGTTTAACTCCGCAGTAGAGCCAAAACTAGTACTAAGATAATCGACACCTTTAGCTTTATAAATATTTTCTATCGCATTAATAAATTTGGATCCAATACCACGCTGCTGATAACTCGGGTCGACAGCAATACGCATAACACGAATACTCGATTGAAATGCTGGTTCATCAATACATAATGTTTGAGTTAATGATATTGCTGCTAAATGACCTTTTGGCCGTCGCTTACCAAGTTGAGCTGCATTAATAATATCAAGGTCTAACTCTCCCTCTTTAGAAAGCAAGGCGCAGCAAACTAATTTATTAGTCGCTTTTTCTATTCCAACCCAACAAAGTAGTGTGGGATCGGTTAATAATGAAATCCAATCATTTGGAGATGTTTGATAATGAGCCGATACTAAAAGAGAAAAAAGAGATTGGGCAAAGCCATCTTTATTCACTAATTGAGAAACCGATATGCAACGATAATCAATTGTGGTCATTGGCGTATCGAATGATAAAGAGTCTGACTGTTCCTTGTGATTAAGTAGAAAAACAGAAGAAAGCCATGTTTCTAGTGGATCATTATTGCTCCAACGAATTGGTTGTTTCATTTCAAGCGAGCGAGTGTCAGGTCTTTTCTTGTAAAGTTGTTTTTTAAACTTAACCTCAAAGCCACGTCCTGTCCCCTCATAACCATTAATCGTAGTAGAAAAAACCATACGCGAATATTGGTCTACGAATGAAAGCAGCATGGGAGCAGGTATTGCCGCGGCTTCATCTACGCACAATAAATCTAAAGCTTGTCGGTTTCTAAGTAATTCATCTGGAGCAATAAAAATGATCTGAGAGTCATTAATCATTAACTGATTTTTTTGACTCTCTACTTTTGAACCATTAAGAGACGCAACACGTTCTGCATGCTTAAATATTTCATCAACACTGTTTCGTAGTGGTGCTGTCACACCAATGAATAAAGAGTGCTCCATCGCTAGCTCAGCAATTGCGATGCCAATGGCTGATGACTTACCTCTTCCACGATCGGCTGTCATAATAAGCGGTCGCTTTGAATTACCCATAACGACTTTTTGAATGGCTTTGACTGCACGTTCTTGATCTGATGAGTGGTAAACATCAGCATCAGATTTAAACATTCCATCTTTTAAATGCGGGATTAAAGGTAATTCATAACTAGTCTCTGTTTCCTTTAAACTTACCATTTGTTCTATATGTTGCGAAAACCATTGCTCAACAACAGTAGGAAGCGAAGAATCATCAGTACGAATGAAAAATACTAGCCCTCCACCAATGACGGTTCCACAAACTGCGTTAATCGCATTCGCATTAAACTCATGGGAAATATCAATCACCAAACAATCGGTTTCTTGTCCTAGCTTCTTTAACGCTGACTTAATAGGAAAAGCCGCATACTTCGAAATAGTCAAATCACCGTACAATTCAATTTTGGTAAATCGAGAACTTTGCTGAATAAAAAAAGAATCTAGTAATGATTCACACCATTGCTTTGAACCTTCAACCAAAATGGGATAACGGATATAACCACTCGCAGCATAAGAAGATAGCGTATTTAGAAATGACAGCGCAGAAAGCATTGCAGAAAAGTCCATTAATATAAGAAGATATTATGCGTAAATTGTAGCATGAGATGAATATTTTCTATCTATTAAGAAAAGAAAGTATGACGATACAAATCGAGAGAAGGTATAATGATTGCTATATTTAAGCCTTCATCATTTAGGAATGACCATGCATTTAAGTCAACTTACTCAACCAATTTACCACAAGCTATATCAAGATATCGAACAATTTAGAAGTACCTTTGACTTAGCAGTAGATGCACCTGAATCATTAGATGAAAAAAATGATCTTCTGCACACCTCGTTAGCAATCGAAGAGTTAACTGAATTAGCAGAAGCAGACAGTAAAATTGAACAAGCTGATGCTATTGTGGATACGGTTTATGTCTTAATGGGACGTGCTGTACATTTAGGAACTAAGGATCTTGAAGATAATTTAAGTATTTCATATTTGGTTGATCTTCTATTAAACGTAGCAAAAAACTTAAATATCGATTTTGTACCTTGTTGGGATGAAGTGCATTCAAGCAACATGAGTAAAGTATGCAAAACAGAAGATGAATATCAAGCTACAAAAACATTCTACGCAGAGCAAGGGATTGAACTAATGTCGACTGAAAAAGGCGGATTCATCATTGCCAAATGCGCTAAAAACGTAGAATTAGAAAACAAAGTAATTAAACAAGGCAAGGTTTTGAAATCAGTAAACTACCGCCCAGCAGATCTTGCGCCAATAGTGTAGTTTTCTAATAAGACAAACGACGATTCAAACATAAAAAAAGAGCCAGACTTAGTTAACTAAATCTGGCTCTTTTTTATTGAAAGTTAATGGCTAATAAATGTATTAAGATATTTTTTGACTAATGTACGCCAAAATATCTTCCATTAATGCATCATCGACTTTTTTCAAATTCAGAGTCAAAGCCGACCCTTTACGCTTATATGAAACTCGACCTTTTACCAATTCAGTACTCAATGGCTTAGTCACTTCTCTTTTTGGTAATAAATCTTCAACCCAAACTTCAATAAGTTCTGTCACTTCTTTAGTCATTCTACTAACGCCAAGCGCCGCAGAACGCGTCCAAACAGCTCCTTGTTCGCCAGCACATTGCTCAAGTAAGGTTTTTTGATCTTCTTCAGAGAGCGTATTATAGAGCTTATGAAGCTTAACTACGGTAGGGCGACCAATTTCGCTAACACTTGGGTACGCTTGAAGAAGCTCTAACGGTAATGTTGCGGCTTTTAATGCCCCACTCACTAATGCTTCACTACACTGACATACTTTTGCTAGCTCTTTTTGATCAGCAACATCGCCTCGAGAAAGCATTGCATGCATCTCTTTACCGCG
>JAAGZR010000395.1 GCA_024206155.1 Aliivibrio sp. | reverse complement strand
ATGGATATTAAAGTACTGCTGAAGCACAACATTCAATAACCAAATATATTGTTGGTTACTTCAGTAATATCAGGCCTCATCAGCACAATGATGGATTACCACCTAACCTTGCAGAGCAACAATATTGGTTAGAATATAAAACGGTGGCCAGTTTTACTTGACCACTACACCATCCTGATATTGATTGTTGTGCCTGTAATGTACGCGATTTTATTTAAGATTAAGCCAACACAAAGCAACGCATAAATAAATACTGTCTTAGGGCTTAATTTTACTCACCAATCATAATGACTTTAGAGTTATTGTGGTTGGTTTTTTTGTTTTAATCCTCTTAAAGATAGATACTTACATTTCGCTGCTTAATACTATATTTTGAGTGATAACCCTGTATAATTCGGCGCCTATTCACCCTGTTTGAACAACTAACACTTAGGATATTCGTTATGATGACTGATGAAGAAAGAATTGAACTGCAACAAAACAACCCATTACACGGTCTTAAGTTAGAAATCTTACTGCAAGAGTTGGTTGATTTTTACGGTTGGGAAATTCTAGATACAGCAATGCGTTTGAACTGTTTTAACACCAACCCGTCGATTGCAAGTAGTGTTAAATACTTAAAGAAAACAGAATGGGCGAGAGAGAAGCTAGAAAACTTCTACTTATACCGTTTTAAGCGTATGCCACGTGCGTCTAACCTTGAGTTTGATAAGCCGCCACGTTCACGTACTTTCCCACACGGTCTTGAGCCAAAAGAGCCAATGGAATTGACGGTAGATTCGATTTTAAAATCGCAAGCAAAAGCGGCATCTGCTCATAAAGAACGTGCCTCTAACCGTGGTGGTAACTACCGCCGTTAGAAAGAGGCGTAGTAAGGTGACTGTCACTAACTGAACGTTTATTTACTCGTTGAATAAAAAAGCCAAGCAAGCTCCTAACTATTAGGGGAATCAAGCTTGGCTTTTTTGTGTTTATTATTTACTACTTTTTATAGCATCAAGTAGTTAGTACCAACTATGGTTGCTGCTTAGTTGGAGCCAGTGCAATCTCACGGATACATACGTTTTGAGGTTGTTGGTAAGCAAAAGATACCGCGCGTGCAATATCATCAGCAGCTAGTACGCCGCCCATGCTTTCTTTCCACTCACCGTAGCCGTCTTTGATTTCTTGAGAAGACGTATGAGATAGAAGTTCAGTTTCAACCGCACCCGGTGCAATTGTGGTTACGCGAACGTTTGATAAAGCCACTTCTTCACGTACGTTTTCAGAGATAGCGTGAACCGCAAACTTAGTACCACAGTAAGCTGCATGGTTAGGGAAAGTTTTCTTACCAGCGATAGAACTGATGTTGATGATAGTACCGCTGTTACGTTTCATCATAGGCGCTAGAACCGCTTGCATACCGTTTAGCAGACCAATAACGTTTACATCAAACATTCTCTTCCACTCTTGTGCATCTTGCGTGTCAATTTGACCAAGAAGCATAGCGCCTGCATTGTTTATTAGCGCATCAACAGGGCCGAATTTAGCTTCACCTTGAGCGATTGCTGCATCAAAAGAGGCTTTGTCTGTTACGTCTACTTTTACTGATAGAGAGTTTGGTAAGTTAAGCGCTTCAAGGCGGTCAATACGACGAGCAAGAAGCAGCAGAGGATGACCTTCATCGCTTAAACGACGTGCGATTGCTTCACCAATACCAGAGCTTGCACCTGTAATAACAACTAATTTTTTCATCTTCTATTTCCTTAATAAATTCAATGAACAATCGAAGTCAGAGCCCTGCTTCGTTGCGATAGAGATATATTACTGCGGCTTGTATTGTTGATATATAGTCATTTACTTGAAACTCTATTGCTGTACTGCAACAATAGACCGTCTTTACTTTATGGTGCCTAAATTATGATCAATCACATTAACCTTACTGATATTCGCTCGTTTGTTCTTATTGCTCGTTTAGGTAACTTTACTAAAGCCGCTGAAACGCTTGATGTTTCTCGTTCGCACGTATCACGCCAAATAAGTAGCTTAGAAAAACAGATGGGAGTGACCTTATTAATACGAACAACACGCACGCTTCGTTTAACAGAGGCCGGAAAGCATTTTTATCATCAATGTGAACAAGCTCTTCATACTATAGACCAAGCTTTGTTATCTGCTGTAGATGATGTCGAAAAAGTGCAAGGAGAGATAAAGATAAACTGTGTCGGTGGCTATTTAGGTGAGGTGTTTCTTGCTGAGTTAGTGAATGATTTTATGAAGCAATACCCTGATGTCTCTGTCAGTTTAGATTTTAGTAGCAACCGTGTTGATTTAATCGAAGAAGAGTTTGATATTGCGTTTCGTATGGGAGTGCTTGAAGATTCAGGATTTGTCGCTAAAAAGCTGTTGAATATTGAAATGGGAACGTTAGCAAGCCCTTCTTATTTAGCTCAACATGGAAGACCCACTCACCCAAAAGAGTTGAATCAACATTATTGCTTAACGGGCTCTGTACGAAAGTGGCATTTTCAATCTCTTAAAAATAAAGAGCATTATGACATTACTGTGAAGGGTAATTTACAGTGTAAAAATGGTCGCGTATTGGTGTCTGGTGCGTTGGCGGGGAATGGGATTATTCGTGTTCCATTGATTTATTGTCAGCAAGAGTTAGATGATAATAAGCTTGAGCAAGTGTTTGAGGGATGGGGGATACCAAGCGTTGACTTGTCAGCTCTTTATCATCGTGATCGCTATCAACCAAAACGAGTAAAAACCTTTATTGAGTTTATAGCGAAAGCTTGCCAACCTTAGTCACTTTAATGCGTTAACTTAGCGATTAATAAATTTTGACCTCTAAAAATTGATCTTGAGCCATTTATTAAAAAGAGTTTTGGCATTTTTTATTATAACGTCTACTATCCACTATAGTGGGTTACAGTAAAGGTCATGGATGATATGAGTGTTCGATTAAAGTTAGCGTTATATTTGTTAGTGCTGTTTTCAGTATCTATTACCAGTTCAATTCTGACATTTAAGTTAGAGGCCTATGGTGATAAAAAACTTGAATGGGTTATTCATACTCATGATGTGATAACAAATTCAGAAAAGTTACTCAGTAGCTTTAAAGATGCCGAGACAGGACAAAGGGGATATTTATTAACCAATAACGTCAGTTATCTTCAGCCATATTAT
>JAAGZR010000046.1 GCA_024206155.1 Aliivibrio sp. | reverse complement strand
CGGTAAACAATTTAAAAACGTAGCTCATCTTGAGTATGATCTAACAGACTTTTTCAATAAAAATCCAAACACTGTATTAGACGGTGAGCTGTATAATCATGCTCTAAAGAACGATTTTGAAAAGATTATATCTTTGGTCAGAAAAACTAAACCAACTGAAGACGATCGCCGAGATGCACAACATCTTGTACAATATCACGTTTATGATACTATTGCTGAAGGCGTTAACTATGAAGACCGATACAATTGGCTAAGACTTAATTTACCTATTGCTAGAACTATGACACTTATTGCTAATACTACAGTTGATACTATGGCTGAAGCTAAAATGTTACACGATGTACACTTGGCCCAAGGCTACGAAGGCTCTATGCTACGTACAAATGGCTTTTATGAGCAGAAACGATCTTACAACTTGCAAAAGTTTAAAGACTTTCATGACACTGAAGCTACGATCACAGGATATGAAGCAGGTAAAGGTAAGCGACAAGGCACGCTTGGTAAGTTTATTATGACAGATGACGAAGGTAATGAGTTCGGTTGTCCACCGGGCAAAGGATTTACCTACAAGGATTTGAAATTAATACTCGATAACATTCATGACTACATCGGTCAGCGTGCTACCTTTACTTATTTTCAACGAACACAAGCAGGTTCTTACAGACACCCGCTGTTTAAAACACTTAGAAATTATGAATAGAGATAAGCATATATGGGAAGGCTGGACAGTCGGTGACTTCATTGACGATATAGAGCCAACTTTTAATACAATACAAAGATCTGATGGTTTCTGGGATCACAACGCT
>JAAGZR010000394.1 GCA_024206155.1 Aliivibrio sp. | reverse complement strand
GATTTCACCTCTGACTTATTAGTCCGCCTACGGACCCTTTAAACCCAATGATTCCGGATAACGCTTGCACCCTCCGTATTACCGCGGCTGCTGGCACGGAGTTAGCCGGTGCTTATTCCTGCAGTACCGTCAGCTTAGTACACGTACTAAGGTTTCTTCTTGCAGAAAAGCAGTTTACAACCCATAGGGCCGTCTTCCTGCACGCGGCATGGCTGGATCAGAGTCCCCTCCATTGTCCAATATTCCTCACTGCTGCCTCCCGTAGGAGTCTGGTCCGTGTCTCAGTACCAGTGTGGGGGATCCCCCTCTCAGGGCCCCTACTTATCGTTGCCATGGTAAGCCGTTACCTTACCATCTAGCTAATAAGACGCATAGCCATCTTTTACCAATAAATCTTTAATTATAAACCGATGCCAGTTTACAATACCATGAGGTATTAATCTTCATTTCTAAAGGCTATCCCTCAGTAAAAGGTAGGTTCTATACGCGTTACGCACCCGTGCGCCGGTCGTCAGCGAGTGCAAGCACTCCTGTTACCCCTCGACTTGCATGTGTTAAGCCTGCCGCTAGCGTTCATCCTGAGCCAGGATCAAACTCTTCATTGTATATCTTTAATAATATAATATGAATAAGTTTCAAAAGAATTTGTTTAACGAAGTTAAACATGGTTACTTTACTCTTTGTTTACGCTGTCAATTTCAATATTTTCAATGAACTCATCTAAAAATCTTAAACCGGTATTATCTCAACCAATAAGCTTCCTAAATATTTGTAGAAATGTTAGACTCGAACTAACAACATTCTTCTAAAAAATGCCTTCCAAAACCTCTGTGAACTTTGCTTGTTTTTCTAAGCGGTTGCAAATGTAAAAACTATTTTCTAATCAACAAGAAAAAAATAATGTTTTTTTTAATCTTTTTGCAATCCAAGAATTCAATCAACT
>JAAGZR010000393.1 GCA_024206155.1 Aliivibrio sp. | reverse complement strand
TAGTGATATCACATAAGCAATAAAGAACAACTCAAATAAACACCCATTGATAAAAGATAAATCCATAAAAACAAAGGCTATGTTCCCGCTAAGTGTTGTTGAGCTTTGAACAGGTTGTTTTTGTTAGGATTTTCATTTGTATCTAAAAATCGAAACCAACCTAAGTAATTTTCTAAGTACTTAGTCGCCACACCATGAAATCTATCCATCCAAGCTTTTAATCGGCTGTGGTATGCATTAACATTCTGAATGTGGAATACCTTTTCAATCACTTGTACACCCGCAGCTACATCTAACCGTTTATGAATTAAATCATTGCCTTGTGCAAACTTGATATAAGATCTAAATCCATCAGTACACAAGACGCTATCTTTTAAAATTTTACCTTGCAGCTCTTTATTGAGTTGCCCTGTAGAGACTGAAGGAATAATAGCCTCATAAGTATGTTTTCCTCTATCTCGTACTGTTAAGACTGGCACCCAATCTTCTTTAGAGCGTCCTCGATTTTTTGCTTTCATCCCTCTTTTCCTTGGCTGTCGCTCAAGAGTACGACTTCCTTTTTCTGAGCGTGCAAACAGCGTTTCATCAGCTTCAACGATACCTTCCAGTAACGTTGCCTTCATGGTTGCAGGCAGTTGAAGAAAACGGTGCCGCCATCTAAACGATGTTTTTAAGTTAATATTACAATCGCTTGCTGATTCTCTTAGCACCTTGCCATTGATCATACATTGTAAGTAATCTAGCCACTTTTCTTTATGCTGCAACCGAGCCAAGGGTGTTTTAGTCACAGCATTAAAAGTTTTCGTACAATTTTTACAACGATACCTTTGCAAGGCTCCTGCCTTACCGTGCCGATTGATTAAACTGCTATGACAATGGGGACATTCTGGTTCATCAATCATACGCTGCTCAAGCTCGACAATGATTGGCTGAATTAAGTTATCACCTTTTAAAAACTTCTCTACATCCTTAACTTGCTTATCTGTCAGGTGTTCTAACGCCACTAATAGCTTTTTAAATTGTGCTGGTATCATAACAAAACACTCATTTACTGATGTTATATACAGTATAGCAACAATTTAAGGGAACATAGCCTTATTAAAAGGTGAAGGGTGGTTTGAAAATGAAGGGGGTGGGTTAGTACATCGTTCTCCAAGCCTTACAAACGGAGATAAAAGACTGCTATTAACATTGGATTTCATCGACTAGTTATTAGCAATAAATTACCTAACCATTTAAGGTTTTCCATGAATTTAAACACTTTATATATCGATAAACTTGCGATTAGTTTATCAAGCCTCTGCATTGCTCACTGCCTGTTATTTCCTATTATAGCGACATTGAT
>JAAGZR010000392.1 GCA_024206155.1 Aliivibrio sp. | reverse complement strand
GTTGATGAAATTCTAGCAAGTCAGGCGCAATTAGAGCAAAAGCAATTAGGACTAGAGGCCGGCAGTAAGCCTGAACTATTAGCCGTACTAGCATTAGCTCAAAAGGCGAGTTCAGTTATCGTATGTAACGGTTATAAAGACCGTGAGTACGTACGCTTAGCATTGATTGGTGAGAAACTTGGTCACAGTGTTTTTATCGTTCTAGAAAAATTATCAGAATTAGATTTAGTTCTATCTGAAGCAAAAGCATTAGGTGTTAAACCACGCCTTGGTTTGCGTATTCGTCTTGCTTCTCAAGGAGCTGGCAAATGGCAAGCAAGTGGTGGTGAAAAATCTAAATTTGGTTTGTCTGCCTCTCAAGTATTGACGGTAATTAATCGTCTAAAAGCAGAAGACCAATTAGATATTTTAGAGCTTGTGCATTTCCACCTTGGTTCACAAATGGCCAACATTCGTGATGTTCGTAATGGTGTGAGTGAAGCGGCCCGTTTTTATTGTGAATTACGTGATATTGGCGCAAAACTAAAATACCTCGATGTGGGCGGTGGTTTGGCGGTGGATTACGATGGAACTCGCAGTCAATCATCTAACTCGATGAACTACGGCTTGGCGGAATACGCGCGTAATATCGTGATGACTATTGGTGATATTTGTCAGCTTTACTCACAACCAATGCCAGTGATCATTTCTGAATCTGGACGTTCGTTAACGGCGCATCACGCGGTGTTAATTACCAATGTTATCGGTACAGAAAGTTATACGCCAGAAGCAATAGAAGCGCCTTGTGGTGATGATCCTTTGTTATTACACAATATGTGGCGTAATCTAGAGCAATTAGAAAATGGCGGCGATGATCGCGCATTAATTGAGATATATAACGATACTCAATGTGACGTAGCAGAAGCGCATAATCAGTTTGCGACAGGTATGATTAACCTGCAACACCGTGCATGGGCAGAGCAAATATCTTTACGTATTAACTATGAATTAAGCGTAAAAATGAGCACTAAGAACCGTTACCACCGTCCAATTCTAGATGAATTGAGTGAGCGTTTAGCGGATAAATTCTTTGTGAACTTCTCTTTGTTCCAATCGTTACCAGATGCATGGGGTATTGATCAGGTGTTCCCTGTCATGCCATTGAGTGGTCTTGATAATGCGGATGAACATCGTGCGGTTGTTCTGGATATTACGTGTGACTCAGACGGTACGATTGACCAATACGTTGATGGCCAAGGTATTGAAACCACACTGCCAGTCCCGGCTTGGAATCCAGATGAACCCTATTTGATGGGCTTTTTCTTAGTGGGCGCATATCAAGAGATCTTGGGTGATATGCATAACCTATTTGGCGATACTCACAGTGTTGTTGTTAATGTCGATCAAAATGGTGAAGCAAATATTGATTACATCAATGAAGGCGATACCGTTGAAGATATGATGCGTTATGTGCATATTGATGTAGATTTGATCCGTCAAAATTATAGAGATATGGTAGTAGCTAAAGTGTCACAAGAAGAACAGCAAAGCGTGCTTGAAGAGTTAGAGCAAGGCTTAATGGGTTACACTTATTTGGAGGATTTTTAATGAACGATTTATTTACTAAAAAAGATTATTCATTGTATTCAAATGCAATGACCTTCATGCGTCGTCCATTGGTACAAAACCCAGTTGATAACGATGCGGATATTGTTGTATTAGGTGCACCTTTCGACATGGCAACATCAGGTCGCCCTGGTGCGCGTTTAGGCCCAGATGCGATCCGTCGTGCATCAGTAAATCTAGCGTGGGAAGGCAAAAAATTTCCATGGGATTTTAATGTATTTGAACACACTAAAGTGATTGATTCTGGTGATCTTGTCTTTGATACGGGCGATGCAGAAGATCTAACCGTTCGTCTTGAAGCGGCAGCGGATGCCATCCTAAATAGTGGCAAAACTCTGTTAGGTTTAGGTGGCGATCACTTTATCACACTTCCATTACTTCGTTCTTACGCGAAAAAATACGGTGAGATGGCATTAATTCATTTTGATGCTCACACGGATACTTATAGCCATGGCAGTCGTTACGATCACGGTACCATGTTCTATCACGCACCAAACGAAGGCCTGATCTCACCAGAGCATTCTGTTCAGATTGGTATTCGTACTGAGTACAAAAAAGAAAATCACGGTTTTAATGTGATTAATGCAATGGAAGCCAATGACATAAGTGCTGATGCTATTATCGAGCAAATAAAAGGTATTGTTGGCGACAAACCAGTATATCTAACGTTCGATATTGATTGTCTAGATCCTGCCTTTGCGCCGGGTACTGGCACACCAGTATGCGGTGGTTTAAATTCAGATAAGATCTTAAAAATTATCCGTGGTTTGCAAGGTATTAACATGATAGGTATGGATGTGGTAGAGGTATCACCAGCTTACGATCAAAGCGAAATCACAGCATTAGCAGGTGCTACGATTGCTCTTGAATTGTTATATGTTTGGACTGCGAACCGTTTAAACAAATAAGCATTATAAAAGCTAAGTAAGATATATAAACCCGCTGAATGAGAGTTCAGCGGGTTTATTCTTTTCAGGGGTCAGGGTTTTTATTTAAAACAGCGAGATTGTGAAACTTGTGCTTTCTTATTTATCGCTTGCATCACAGAATTAGGGTTCGTTTTATACAAACGGTTTAAAGACGTCGTTATTTTTAATTCTGTTTGCAGATATGAAGTGTAATCTTTGAATTTATTCATCTGCTTAGAACCGTAATTTTGCTGGCATGACTGAATCCAATCAACATAATGATTAAAGAATAGTGATGCCTCTTTTGCTGGCATTGCAGTCATTAAATACGCCATATCACGGCTGGTTTGAAAGTGCTGAAAATCAATTGGGGTATCCCAATAACCGCCCCAGTAAATGAATCCGTTTTTAGCAAAAAGATTAATAACCTCTTCTGCAAATCCCTTTCTGTCTTCTTTCCCTAAGCGTTGTAACATTCGGTTTGAATATTCATGTCCTTTTAATGGTTTGAATGTTGCGGTTCCCCATGAGGTAAATTCAACAAATGGATTTTGTAACGGATTAATATCAATAGCCACGCCATAAGCATGTAAAGAGAGGGACGATTTACCTGCAATCGGTCGATAGTTAAATGCTGAGGTGTTATTAGCATCCATAGATTTAAGATCATTGCCAGCGTAATCCTCAATAGGTTTGGCTTGAGCTATTGGGAAGCCTTGCTGATACAACGCATCAAAAATACCTTCAACATAAGGGGCCACAGCATCTAATACAACAAGTTTACCTGTCGTTGTTTTTCCCTCAAACGTGTAATGCTTAAAGGTGACATTACGCAAACGGTCACATTGAACTGGCGCTTTAGTAGACATAACGTCTTTGCCGATCATGGCTTGGCATTGAGATGAACTAAGTGGAGTTACGTTAGCCCAAAGTGGGGTGGAGAAAACAGTCATAGCAACTGCACTTATTATAGAGATTACTTTCATTTTTTAGAGTACCTAACCATGAACTGGGTGAATTATTTTATGTGTTGATAATAAATGCATAACAGGACTATGGCAGTATTTATTTAGGGATTTAGAGTATATATCGCACCATTTACAAATGGTGATCTTGCTTCAAAGTTACTTTTGTCGAATTTTGAAGTTCGATACGAGGTGATTGGTAGACATCAACAAACACTAGGGATAAAATTTTGGTGATTTACTTAGGTATGATAGAAATAAGTAATTATTCTTGTCATTATGCCATTGATGGCTTTTTTAGTTAATCAGATAAAGATGTGTATCTGGATAAGTTTTAGTGTTAAAGAATATCCAGATGGGTATCTGATACTTGTCGATATAGACGTAGGAGTATAGAGTCATAATGTCGAACAAATTCAAAACAGAAATAGCCAAATTTCGTGCTTTTCCGCGACGTATTCGCTGGAGTACGTATGCAGTAAGTGCTTATCTTTTATATGCCGCACTGCTTGGTTTACTGGTTCCTTATATTGCTAAGCAGCAGATCCCAGAACAGCTATCTAAACTCATAGAACGCCCAGTGATGTTAGCTGATGTGACGTTTAATCCTTTTACTCTTCAGTTGGATATAGATCATTTTTCTATCCAGAACATTGAGTCTTCAGATTCTTTTGTCAGTTTTGAAAATGCCAGCGTCCAAGTTAATTTTTGGGAGTCTATTTTTAATGCCGCGATCTCAATTGAATATATTGCATTAGATAAGCCTTATATTGATATTGAACGCTTAAATAACACAGAACAGCTGGTATTTAATTTTACGGATATTTTAGATGCAGTTGCTCGTAATTTGGCTTCAGAAGAAAAGCCTGAACCCAAGATACAAGAGCCCAGTGATCGCCATAAGGCTCTATTCCCTGTACTGATTAAACAAACCACTCTAGTACAAGGTAATGTACGCTTCGTTGATGGTGTTACAGCAACAGAATTAGCGTATCCCGATATCAATTTCACGTTAGGTGCGTTTTCTACTCAAAGCCTATTCACGGATGCAGAGCAAAAGAATAACTACCATGTGAAAATTACCGATGCAGATTCGGGCAAGGTAGAGCTGAAAGGTCAAGTGCAATTAAAACCGTTAGAAGTGGTTGGCGATGTTAAGGTTCAATATATTCAATTACCACGTTTATGGGGATTCATTGAAAAAGACATTATTGCTAAATTAACTTCGGGTAATGTGAATTTTTCATCGAACTATCATCTGGCTCAAACCATCGGTGATACCGAAAGTGATGATACGATGAGCATCACTAGCGACAATGGCCTATTCTCCATCCATAATCTAAATTTTAATGCAGAAGATAAATCGATTGTTTCTTTACCTGATTTTTCAGTGAATGGCATAGCGACGAATGTAGAGAAGCAAACCGTTAAGATTGTTTCTGTTACTTCTCATGGCTTAAATGTGTCGACAAAAATAGGCGATAAAGGGGCGGATCTTGTTACCTTATTTACCCCTAAATTTATTACTGAAGAGTCAAAAGAAAAGAAAGAAGAATCGGTAGAAAAAGAGATTAAACCTACTGCTGATGGGCCTTCATGGATAGTGACACTGGGTGGCGTAGAAATTAAAGACTACCAGTTAAACGTCGAAGAGAAAGTCATTACCAAAAAAGCCAATCAATGGCAGATATTTCCAATTAACTTAACCACAAGTCAGATTGTAAGTGATCTATCTAAACCGATTGATTTTGATTTTTTTACGACGGTAAATGGGAAAGGTGATATCAGTGTTAAAGGTCAAGCCGATGCCAAACAACAAGCAGTATTGGCTGATATTGATGTTAAATCATTGAAGTTAGCTCAATTCCAACCTTATTTAGCAACCGCTGTAAATGCAACCTTAACCAAAGGGGAAGTGAGTACGCAAGCTAAGTTAGACGCCAATGCAAAAGGTAAAGTTGAGGTTAGCGGTGGTGTTCAAGTAAATCATCTTTCGATTCGTGACAATAAACTAAGAAAACCGTTTGTAAAGTGGCGCTCATTAGCAGTTAATAAGTTTGATTTTGATTTACAAAAAAACAAATTAGCAGTTGATACGTTAAGGTTAAGCCAACCTTATGCGAGAGTGGTGGTCAATAAAGATCGTACCACCAATATTGGCGACTTAATTGTGGCACAGCCGAAAGCCAAAAAATCGAAAACAACACTCACGAAAAAGGACACAAAACCGTTTGATTTGAGCGTTAGAAAAATTGCGTTCAATAATGGATCTGCTTTCTTTGCAGATAATTCCCTTACGCCGAATTTTTCTTCAGGTATTGAACAATTAAAAGGCAATATCGGCCATGTATCGAGTATTCCGGGAACCAAAGCAACGGTTGATATCAGCGGTAACATTGAAAAATACGCACCGGTAAAAGTAAAAGGTGAAATAAATCCATTACTTAAGCAGCCTTACTTAGACCTTGATGTCATATTCCAAAGTGTAGAGCTAACCACGGTTAACCCATATTCAGGCACGTATGCAGGTCATTACATTGATAAAGGCCAATTAACGTTAGCGCTTAACTATAAATTAGAAAACAACCAATTAAAGGGTGAGAATCACGTAATTATTGATCAATTACAACTAGGTAAAGCCAGTGACAGTGATTTAGCAACTTCACTACCATTAGAGTTAGCAATCGCTTTATTGCAAGATAACGATGGAGTGATTGATTTAGGGGTTGAAGTAACTGGAGATGTAAATGATCCTGAGTTTAGCCTTGGTGCGGTGATTTGGAACACTATTTCAAACATCATAACTAAAGCGGTAACCGCGCCATTCTCGTTTATTGCAGGCCTTGCAGACTCAGATGAAGAATTGAATGTGGTTACGTTTGATTTTGGTACGAATACGTTAACAAGTGAAGAGCAAGAGAAATTAAAAACGTTAGGTGCAGCCTTAGAAACTCGTCCGAAACTAAAATTAACGGTTGATGGGGCTGTTAATGCACCAGAAGACAGTAAAGCGTTAGCTCTTGCACAATTTAATGAGAAACTTGCAGAGAGTGCGCAAATAACCGTTGCCGAATTACCTGTGAATTTAAGTGCGAGTACGATGCCAACTTCTGGAAAATTATCTGATGGATTACAAAAGCTTTATAAAGCCGAATTTGGTGAAAAAGCGAGTAAAGTAGAAGATAAAATTGAAGATGAGCAAGATGAAAAGGGTGTAGAGCTAACCGATAAAGAGTTAGATCAACGCTGGCATATTGCGTTGTATAATTTAGTGCTTAATAAGCAAGAAATCGCAAAAGGTGAATTGGGTCAACTGGCTCAACAACGAGCTCAAGCAGTAAAAGCCTATTTGGTTGATATCGTTAAAGTCGATGCCTCTCGTGTATTTTTACTCGATAGCCGATTTGACATTGAACAAGACACAAGTAGCGTATTGCTAACACTTGAAGCTAAGTAACCTCAATTCCAATAGCTACAGGGATTGATTTAGTGTGATAGAAAAATGGCGACTAAACGAATTTGGTCGCCATTTTTAGTTGTTATTTAGCTTATTTTTTAGAATGGCATTGGGTACTTTCTAAAGACTAGATTAATATCTGAAATAGCATCGTCACTTAATGGTTTTGAAAAAGCGTCAATGTCTTCTTTTAATTGCTCTAGAGACGTAGCACCAATAATGGTTGATGTAACTCCATCCACTTGGTCACACCATGCTAATGCAAGCTGACAAGGTGTATAACCGTGTTTTTCAGCCACTTGCATATACGCTCGTACTGCTTCATTTGCGGCTGGCGTATTTCGAAAAATACCATTACGTTGTGAGAACGTCCAACGGCTGCCTTCTGGCATTTTTCCATCTAAGTATTTGCCACTTAGCATACCGCCCGCTAACGGTGACCAAGGTAAATATGCAATATCTTCATGAACACAATTTTCAATTAAATATGGCCAATCTTTCGCGTGTAATAAGCTGAATTCATTTTGAATTGAAACCATTCTGGGTAAATCGTATTTAGCACTCAGTTTAAGGTAAGTGTTAATACCCCAAGGTGTATCGTCTGATAATCCGATATGGCGGATCTTACCTGCTTTTATACAAGCATTTAATGCTTGCAAGATCTCAAGCATATCTGCTTCTTCTTTCTTCGCATCAAAATCACTGAACTTGAACTGGTTAGGAAAATGCTTACCAAAATGTGGCGAAGTACGGTTCGGCCAATGCAACTGGTAAAGATCAATATAATCCGTTTGTAAACGAGCAAGTGATGCATCTACTGCAGCAATAACGGCTTCACCTGTAATTGGCGCACCTTCACGAACCCAAGGTAATCCCGGACCTGTGATTTTAGAGGCTAAGATAATCTCTTTGCGTCTTTCAGGGTTCGCAGCTAACCAATTACCTATAATGGTTTCTGTTTTACCGTAAGTATCAGGCGAGGGAGGCACAGCATACATCTCAGCCGTATCGATGAAATTAATGCCTTGGCTAAGTGCGTAGTCAATTTGTTGATTGGCGTCTTCTTGAGTGTTTTGTTTTCCCCATGTCATACTGCCTAAGCAGATACGAGAAACAGAGAGATTACTGCTACCAAGTGTTGAGTATTCCATTTGAGAAGGTTCCTTTATTTGATTTTTATTATCCCAATTCCAATAATGATCATTTAATTAGTTACATCGGTATTAGATCATTGTTCTAGAAAACGTACCAATACTTTCCCTTCTTTAGAAATATTATGTTTGAGGGTCAATTGTAATGTGATGGTAACTGATATGGTCAGCATAACAAAAATAGCGATTAAAATAAGTAATTGATATTTTATGGCAACCATTGGGTTTACCCCGCCTAAAATTTGACCTGTCATCATGCCAGGCAGGGTGACTAAGCCCATCGCAGCCATTGATGCCATGATAGGAGCAAAAGCCTTTTTCATCGCAGAGCGAACAAAAGGAAGGGTGGCATAACGAGGCGAGGCCCCAAGAGCGATGGCCGCATGGTATTCACTCTCACGCTCTTTAAATGCGGTGAATAAGTTTTGCAATGCAACGATGTTTCCACTCAAACTATTGCCCAATAGCATTCCGGCTAAAGGGATCACATATTGAGCACTGTATAGCGGTGTTGGTTGAATAATCACAGAGCTAAGTAAAATAACTAAAGGTGAGAGTCCAACCAATAACCCCGTTGCAACAGGAAACAGTAATCGTTTTTTTGGAAGTTTAGCTTTAGAGATGATAGAGCTAGAGCCTATGCCTATCATTAAAACAATCCAAAGTGTATTCAGTAGTGGATTATTCAGCTGAAAAACAAACTCAAGATAAAGACCAATAAAAGCCAGTTGTGTCACCATACGAAACACACTAATACCGATCTCTTTAGCAAGATCCAATTGATAAATGCGATTAATGATAAAGGGAATAATGAGAGTGAGGCTAAATAACCCCATTAATGCCCAACTGATGTCTAAAGATTCTTGCATGAGGCCTACCTAAAACGGTTGATTAGGCTATTTGAACATAAAAAAACCGCTGATGTCAGCGGTTTTTGTTATTTATGAATTTAGTTAAAAATATGTTTATTAACTACAGAGTTCGCACAACACGGAAACCAGTGTAGTTAGCGCTTGTCGATGGGTTAAGCTCTAGAGACTCATACGCTTTTGCTTTTGTTGGTGCAAAGCTCCATGCGCCACCACGAACAACACCTGATTTAGTGTTTGTCCATTCCCAAACATTGCCTGCAGTATCATAGATACCGTAAGGGTTTGCGCCAAAGCTGCCTACAGGAGATGTTGACTTGTTTGCCCAAGATGAACCACCCCAACCCGTGTTTGCGTTGCCTGAACCAATGTCAGAGCCCCACCAGTATGCATCTTTACTGCCAGCTCGTGCAGCTACTTCCCATTGTGTTTCAGAAGGCAGTGCGTAAGTAAAGCCAGTTTGCTTGGTTAACCAATTTGCGTAGGTTTCTGCATCTTTCTTAGAAATACATACTGCTGGAGCATTTTTAGATTGTTCAAATCCAGGTTTACGCCAGTTTTGGTTCTGGTGACGTTTTGTTTCACCACCATTGATAGCATTACAACCAGCACCTTTTTCAGCTTCAGTAATGTAGCCTGTGCTAGCAACAAACGCATCAAATTGATTAACTGTTACCGGGGTAGCAGCAATAGAGTAGGCTGTTGAAATAGTTACGTCTTTTGCTGCATCTTTACCAATATGGTAATTACCAGAACCAATCACAACCATTTGTGGTGCTAATTGATTGTTACTTAAACGGTCAGCAAACTTCTTGCCTGGCTTTGGACGATTTTCCTGAAGTTTCAAGTCAGCCCATACCGTCATGTCTTTAGATAGTGACATTTGGCGGCTGTATGGTTCAAAGCCTGATTTTTCAACAGTAATTTGGTGCTGACCAGCAGGAAGCATAACATCAACAGGTGTGCTGCCGTAGTTTACGCCATTAACGGTTACGTTATCTTCATGACGGTTAGAGCGAATGGTAATACCAACCCATTTATTCTCTTTTTTGATTTTATCGTTTGATGATTGCGCGGTGCCTTCTTCAATACAGTAACGATTTTCTAGCCCCAATAATTGACATGCTGCCGTTGTGTTTGGGCGTGCACGTAATGAAGCCTGTAATTTAGTAGTGTAGCGGTTGCTTCCATTAAATCCACTGTCAATAATTGCACTGTCAAGTACGTGGATATTTAACGATACATTATCTATGTGTTGTTTTACTGTTTCAGCTTCAGTAAAGCCATTGATCAACTGTTGCTGAAAATTGTTAACCGCTTTTTGCATGCTTAGCGTTTTACCTTGGCTTGAACATGCACTTAGTGTCATAGACATCTTACAAGTAATAGTATGAACTACATCTAAAGTATCTTGTGCTGCTAACTCTTCTTGCAGACGAAGCACACGAGCTTCTTGACGAGATTCACCAAGAATTTCAAGTTCGTCTAATGCACGTTGTTTTTTAGTGCTGCTTGCTTTTAATACTCGAGTTTGTTCTTGAATATCCTGTTGAATAGATAATTTAGCGACTTGGTTCTCTTTTACTTCTTTCCAAGAATCTTGATATTGCTTTTGGAAAGGAGTGATATCAAGATCCGGATCATCAATCATTCGATTGTATTGCTCATCTAAATTACGCTGAGCAAGTTTACGTTTAGCATCCAATTGTGTTGCTTTTTTATCTAAAGCATCACTTTGATTACGCAATTCACGAAGACGACTTTGTTCATTAACCACTGTGTTTTCTAGTTGCTTAACTTCATCACGCTTGTGAGTCAGTTTAATATCAATAGAAGCAACAGAATCAACAGTAGGCGTTATTGATTGAGTGTCGGTATTAGCAAGCGCAACAGAGGTAAAAAGCGCCGGCGATAACAGTAGTGCTAGAGCGGGTAGTCCTTTACGGTTCATAATTTTTCTGCTTTTAATAATAGACATAAATAATTTTTTAGTAATAAATTCATAAAAATTAACCCATCTCCGCACTGCTGATTGAAGAACGTGATATCGAATCTGCTCTTCTTCATTAAGTGAGGGCTAATCACATATTGATACTGATCTACATATTTCACTTTAATAATACCAATCTATACACATTATCGCCAATTATCTGTTCAATGGCTTCTTGTAAGGTAGGTACAAATGATTTATGTAGATAAGTATCTGTTATTCATAGTTTTGACACTATATAAAATAAAGCAATTTTTATACCAATCTTTCATATTTAAATGCGTCGGAGATAGCATTAACTTGATCATCGTTTTGGGCTAATAGAACAATGATCAAGTTTAAAAATATTAAAGTGGATTTTTTATTATTTAACGTTTAATTAATTATATGTTAATTATGATTTTTTTTGCATTTTTAGCGCATTATTCTGAGGTAGAGAAATTGAAATGACATTGACTGTAATATCTTTATTCATGATCATGCTTTCGAGTAGCTATTATCGATAGATTGTTTTTATGATCTTGGTTACACTCTTGTTAATTACCAATACGAGTTATGAATGGATTTATCATGCAAATGGATTGGATTTTCCCCACACAGATAATCATGCTGCCTGAAGAAAGAGATCTGCATTCGCATGAGTATCATCAGCTAGTGATTGGCTTAAAAGGGCAAGCGGAATTTGAAATTAATGATAAAAGCAGCATTATATATGCGGGGAAAGTTGGTGTAATTCCCGCTAACTTTCAGCATGCTTTTTCAAGCTTATATCAGGCTGAAGTTTTAGTACTTAACTTCCCTGATTTTTTTGGGAATGACGAATTGGCAAATAGAGTAAATGAACTCTTTGTTAGCTATGGGTATTATCAATTAGATGCGCAAATCCAGAACCTAATACAATTATTAGTGTGTGAGATTCAAGCTAATATTGATGATCATCTTTTAAATAAAGCGTGTAGCGACACGATAATTTCTTTGCTTCACCGTCATTTAATTGATGAAAATGAAGAAAAAACGACTAAACGTTTAAATCAAGAGGTGATCGACAATTTTATAACGCAACACATTGGAAGTAAGATCACGATTGCGCAATTATCAAGCACGGTTTTTCTTGGAGAGAGTCAATTTTACGCCATTTTTAAGCAAGAGTTTGGAATTACACCGCATAAATATATTGTAGAAAAGCGTATCCAATATGCAAAAACATTGCTTGAAGCAAGTCAATTTACAGTAGGTGAAATTGCTCAACAAACAGGTTTTACCGATCAAAGTGCTTTTAGTCATGCATTCATGAAGCATACAGGAGGGGCTCCGAGTAAATATCGTCAATTGTATTTTAGCACTATATAACTACCATTTGAGGGCTACTTCTTCTCAATTCAACGTATCAACTTCACTTTATTCGTAACTAAAAATTACCGCCTTTGTTCTCATTTTGTAACTGCATGGATGATTTAGCAATTAAATCGTAGTTTTTGACAAGTATTTTTCGTTAATTGGAAATAAACTCTTTTACACTTGCTTTAATAATAAAAATACCAGTAAAAGCCAGAGTCGTTTAGTTAATCATGTCAGATAATTAGAGGGAATAGGTATGTTTCATGCGAAAGATGTATTGTCTTCATCCATTATTAATCACTCTTTACCTACGTTATGGTGGGCCATTTCTCCTCTTTACATGGTTGATGAAGCTAAATGGTTAAAAGAGCTTATTCCACTAGCTCAGCCAAGTGCTCGTGAAGCTATTATGATGAGAGAACAGGCGACTCAACTGATTCAGTGTGTTCGTGATGATAAGCAAGCTGTGCAAATGATTGATGCGTTGTTATTAGAATACAGTCTAGATACCAAAGAAGGCATATTATTGATGTGTCTTGCTGAAGCGTTAATGCGTATTCCTGATGCAGAAACTGCAGATGCACTTATTCGTGATAAGTTAAGTGTTGCCGATTGGAAATCACATCTTAAAAATTCAGATTCTACGTTTGTAAATGCCTCAACGTGGGGCTTATTACTGACTGGTAAAGTGGTCAATATGGACGTTAAAGCAGATGGTTCTCCTTCTAATGCCATTAGCCGTTTAGTTAATAAATTCTCAGAGCCAGTGATCCGTCAAGCCATGAACCAAGCGATGAAAATCATGGGACACCAGTTTGTATTGGGTAGAACCATTGAAGAAGCACAGAAAAAAGGCAAGGCAATGCGGGAGAAAGGTTATGCCTATTCCTTTGATATGCTTGGTGAAGCGGCATTAACCCAATCAGATGCACATAAGTATTTTAAAGATTACATCATGGCAATAGAAAGTGTAGGCCGTGCCGCTAGTATTGCTGGCTCACCAGATCCTACCGTATCTATTAAGCTATCCGCATTGCATCCTCGCTATGAAGTGGCGAATAAAGTTCGCGTAATGGAGGAGATGTACGACACGGTTCTTAAATTACTTGAGCGTGCCCGTGAATTGGATGTTGGTATCACGATTGATGCAGAAGAGATGGATCGCTTAGAGCTTTCTTTAGCGTTATTTGAAAAGTTATATCGCAGCGACATTGTCAAAGGTTGGGGTAAATTTGGCATTGTAGTGCAAGCGTATTCTAAACGTGCGTTACCAGTTCTCGTTTGGTTAACGGCACTCGCAAAAGAGCAGGGTGATATGATCCCACTTCGTTTAGTGAAAGGCGCTTATTGGGATACTGAACTTAAAATATCTCAACAATTTGGTTTTGCACGTTACCCTGTGTTTACACGAAAAGAAGCAACGGATGTTTCTTATTTAGCCTGTGCGCGCTATTTATTAAGTGATCATGTAAAGGGCAATATCTTTCCTCAATTTGCCAGCCATAACGCACATACTGTTGCAGCGATAACATCAATGGCAGCTCATGATGAATTTGAATTCCAACGACTTCATGGTATGGGAGATGCGTTATATGATCATGCAATGGCGATGTTTAATCGCAATGTTCGCATTTACGCACCAGTGGGAAGCCATAAAGATCTACTGCCTTATTTGGTGCGTCGCTTACTTGAAAATGGCGCAAACAGCTCGTTTGTTCACCGTTTAGTTGATGCTAATTGCCCAATCAAAAACCTGACTGAACATCCTGTTGATGCGCTATTAGCTTGTCCTTCTCTAGATAATCAATTGATCCCACTACCGCCCCAAATTTTTTCGGATCGTAAAAATTCATACAGTATTAATTTAGATGTAGAGAGTGAAGCTCAGCCATTTAAAACCCTAATTCAAGCACAGATGACGACTTACTGGCAGGGTGGACCGATTGTAAATAATATGCGTGATTACGAAAGCATGATCAAGAAATATGGTTCTGTACTTCATGTGATTAGTTCACCTTATGACCGTACAAGTGATGTCGGCTCGTTAGTTTGGAGTTCGCAAGAGCAAGTCTCTAACGCGTTAGACATTGCACATGACTACTTTCCTATTTGGCAACAAACACCAGTAGCAGAACGAGCAGATTACCTTGAAGCATTAGCGGATAAGCTTGAAGCAAGCATGCCAGAGCTAGTGGCGTTATGCCATAAAGAAGCAGGGAAAACCATCCATGACAGTATTGATGAAGTGCGTGAAGCGGTGGATTTTTGCCGTTATTACGCCGTTCAAGCCAAACTGAATTTCACCACCCCTGAAACTATTGTTGGTTTTGACGATGTCTCGCACCAAATTGCGCGTCAAGGTCGTGGCGTCTTTGTATGTATTAGTCCTTGGAATTTCCCATTGGCTATTTTCCTAGGTCAAGTTACGGCTGCACTTGTTGCAGGTAACACCGTGATTGCAAAACCGGCAGAGCAAACGTCGTTAATTGCCGTTCGAGCGATGGAGATGCTATTAGAGACTGGCATTGCGCCACAAGCGGTTCACTTATTGCCGGGTGATGGTAAAACAGTTGGTGCGCCATTAACGTCAGATCATCGTGTGGCCGGTGTTGCCTTTACGGGATCGACAGAAACAGCACAGTTAATAAACCGAACATTAGCGAACCGAA
This sequence comes from Aliivibrio sp., assembly GCA_024206155.1. GTDB lineage: Bacteria > Pseudomonadota > Gammaproteobacteria > Enterobacterales > Vibrionaceae > Aliivibrio. The sequence continues at coordinate 5,690 of JAAGZR010000392.1, read as the reverse complement.
CGGTTAAAGGTGTTGGCATAGCCCCTGTACCTTTTATCGCTGAAACCGGTGGTCAAAACGCCATGATAGTGGACAGTACCGCTTTACCAGAACAGGTGGTGCGTGATGTTATGCGCTCTGCGTTTGCTTCTGCAGGTCAACGTTGTTCTGCACTGCGTGTATTGTTTGTTCAGCAAGACATCGCAGACAGAATTATTAATTTAATCAAAGGGGCAATGGCTGAACTAAAAGTAGGTTTACCTGAACTGCATTGCACGGATGTTGGTCCTGTTATCGATTTAAAAGCCAAAGAGAAGCTGCTCGCACATATTGAAAAGATGACGCTAGAGGGCAAATTGGTTGCTCAAGCTGAGTTGCCAGATTGGTCTGAAAAAGGGGATTTTGTTCCACCAAGCGTGTTTGAAATTGACTCCATTAGCCAATTAGAAAACGAGCAATTTGGTCCCATTCTTCATATAGTGCGTTTTAAAGCCAATGAGATTAATAAGGTGGTTTCTGACATCAACTCAACAGGGTTTGGTTTAACCATGGGTATTCATAGTCGTAATGAAGTGACATACACGCGAATTGAGAAAAACATCAAGGTGGGTAACTGCTATATCAATCGTGATCAAGTTGGTGCGGTCGTTGGTGTGCAACCGTTTGGTGGTCAAGGGCTATCGGGTACAGGACCAAAAGCGGGTGGGCCTCGTTATTTGTTCCGATATACTCAAGCTCAACAGATTTCTTCTACTGATACTATTTCGAAATGAGAAAGGAGAACCTCATGACAACAATTACTCATATTATTGACTCAGCACTTTCTCAAGGACAAATGGAATGGCAAACAGATTCATTCTCAACACGAATGGAAAAATTATTACGTTGGTCAGAGTATTTAGCGGAGCATCCTGATTTTGGTGTTTTGGCAGCAAAAATGGTACGTTTCCAATGCCAACGAGCAATGCAGTTAATTTCTGAAACCGAGCTAATGCCGGGTCCAACAGGGGAGAGTAACGAGCTTTACACGGTAGCAAGAGGTGTTTTTTACATCACATCGGATGAAAATTCATCGGTTGTTGCCTTGGTTGGGCAAATAACTGCGGCATTAGTGGCAGGAAACGCTATTATTGTCGCCCTTTCGAGTCAGGATACGAAACTAACCTCAGTTATTCTTGAAGGTTTGCACCAAGCTAAGGTTCCAAGATTAGCGGCTCAACAGGCAGAGTTTACAAAAACAGATATTAATGATGTTCGTTTAGCGGGTGTCTGCTTTGTTGGTAACGAGCAAAAATCGATAGCGCTCAACCAACAACTTGCAAAACGAGAGGGATTATTAGCGCAACTGATCGCAGAAACCGATCAAGAACGTTTGCCAGTAATTACTGACCCTCATTTTGTCCTACGTTTTATTACAGAGCGTACACGAACAATCAATGTAACAGCAGTAGGTGGTAATGCCACCTTGCTAGAACTTGGAGGTGGTAATCACTGATAATTAACATTGTTACTAAGTCTGGATAAAATCTTGTCCAGCGGGTATCAGAAATCATCGTCGTTACTGCACCATAATAATAGGGTCGTGATGCTCATATACAGCAGTAATGACGTTAAGTTTACTGCCAAAAATATAAAGGAAATATAATGATTGAAAATAACTTTGCCATTACAGGGACGTTCATCGCTTACCTGATAATGATGCTCGCGATCGGGGTTTATGCATATAAACGAACGAGCAGCTCATCTGATTACTTTTTAGGTGGTCGAACACTAGGACCATGGCCTGCAGCGTTATCTGCAGGTGCCTCTGACATGAGTGGTTGGTTATTACTTGGTTTGCCTGGTTATGCTTACGCTGCGGGGTTAGAGTCGTTATGGCTTGCAGGTGGTTTATTAGTGGGTACGTGGTTGAACTGGCTCATTTGTGCGAAACGCCTAAGAACTTACAGTATCACTACAGATGACTCATTAACACTACCAGAATTTTTATCTCGCCGATTTAATGATAAATCGAAACTGATCCAAACTATTTCAGCTCTGTTTATTTTACTGTTCTTCCTTTTCTATACGAGTTCAGGTTTGGTTGCTGGTGGTAAATTATTTGAGACTGTATTTGGTTTAGATTACAAAGTAGCTGTTGTGATTGGAACATTATGTGTTGTCTCATATACCTTATTTGGTGGATTTCTAGCAGTAGCATGGACCGATTTAGTTCAAGGGCTTTTGATGTCTGCGGCATTGATGATTGTCCCCATTGCTGCAATGCAAGGTGGTTTTGGTCAGTTGAGTGCTGATTTAGTGGCAATTAATCCAGAGCTTATGACGCTATGGACAGGTATGGATGGCAAACCGCTAAGTGCAATTGCTATTATCTCATTAGTTGCTTGGGGTCTTGGTTATTTTGGTCAGCCACACATTCTTGCTCGTTTCCAAGCATCACGAACAAATAAAGACTTGACCACCGCGCGCCGTATTGCCGTGGTATGGACAGCATTATCTATGTTTGGCGCTGTGCTAGTTGGCTTGGTTGGGCTGCTTTATGTAACAGGCTCAATGGGTGGTGAAGCGATTGATGGAGAGAAAGTATTTATGTTGTTAGTCAATGCGATTTTCCATCCGGTTATTGCTGGTATTTTACTTGCCGCAATTTTAGCGGCAATTATGAGTACTGCAGATTCACAACTTCTTGTTTCTTCGTCAGCATTGTCTGAAGATTTATATAAACAACTGATTAAAAAAGACGCGACAAGCAAAGAGATTGTAAATGTAGGTCGTTTTGCCGTGATCGCTATATCAGTAGTTGCTTTATTATTAGCGATGAACCCTGATAGTTCAGTGCTTGGTTTAGTGTCTTATGCGTGGGCAGGTTTTGGTGCTGCATTTGGTCCTGCAATCGTATTAAGCCTTTATTGGAAAGGCATGAATCGCAATGGTGCGCTAGCAGGTATCGTCGTTGGTGGTATCACAATTGTTATCTGGAAGCAGCTAACGGGCGGTTGGTTCGATGTCTACGAGATTGTACCTGGGATCATACTTGCAACAGCAGCAATTGTTGGCGTAAGTAAGTTGACTGGAGAACCAGAAGAAGGCGTTTTAAAACAACATGAGCAGTTTAAGCGTAACTTGGTTGAGTTTGAATAAACGTTCTTATTAAAACAATTGTAGATGAAAGCCCCATAAAGTCTCTTTTCTTAATTGGGGCTTTTTTGTATGTTCAATGAAATGAAACTGTTACAATTCACAAAGAAATAATACCAATGTAACTAAATAGATCAGATAATTAATGGAATTGGTATAAGCATTATAATCAATTAGAGCGTATTACTAGGAGAGTAAACATGAAATTAATTCGTTTCGTGCTTGGAAAGGTTATTTTAGGTTTGGATTGTGTTTTTTCGCCATCAGGCGTTAAACGTGATGCTAAAAAACAAGCAGAAATAGATACAGAAACAGCAAATTACTCATTATACCAATTTGAAGCTTGTCCATTTTGCGTCAAAGTTCGTCGTACAATTAAGCGTCAATCACTAAAAATTGAGCTGCGTGATGCAAAAAATAATGAAGTTCATAGAGCAGAATTATTAGCCGGTGGTGGGCGAGTAAAAGTGCCATGCCTACGTATTGATAAAGATGGCGAAACGACTTGGATGTATGAATCATCAGATATTATGGCCTTCTTAGAGGAAAAATATCCTTAATATTCATAAGGTTAATGATAGCCATAAAGTGGTAGTTGAGAGCGAACTTATTGATAGTTCGCTTTTTTATGTGTTTTTTTTGTAAAATTACAGCCGTGTTATTAATGAGAATCGCATCTTAATAGTTCTTTTTTTGATCTCTTCCTTTGTTTTATGGGACTCAAGTCACAAAATGCTTGGCTTTAAGTTAATGTTAGGTTAAACTTCTCTTCGTGATTTGAATCACACATAAATAAAAACACATTAGGCTAGTTATTATGGAAAGAATGAGTATGACTCATAAATGGTCAATTAAAAATTGTCCCAAGGATATAGAGAGACAAGTTTTATCTGTTATTGGATTAATCGATAAGAATGGTTCAGCATCAGACATGGATCTCTGCAAGATCTTTGGTGAAGTTCTATGGAGTGATGGGAAATACTTTAATTCTCACGCATTTCGCTTCTTATTTGATCATGAGACTCTTTCATGTGAAGTAACGAAGAGACACTTACACTAAAGTAAACAAGCTATGTATTTTTAAGGTCATTATTGTTCCCCCTATAATGGCCTTTTTTATTGCCTGTTATAAGCTAAAATCAATCAGTACTATCCTCTAAACACACTTCTTTGAACTTAATAAACCTTACATTAAGTGCGTCTTTACAATCTTTACTTTTTTATTCTGGTGAATGCGAATCGTTTACATTATAGTGACTTTCAAATACGAACAGTTATCACTTGAGTGTAAAGAAGATGAAAAAAAGTATCGCTACAATGTTATTTGGTTTAGTGGTTTCTGCATCAAGTTATGCTGAAACTATTACCGTTTCTCACCAACTAGGTAAAACAATGCTTGAAACAAAACCTCAACGTGTTGTTGTGATTGGAACGGGAACTTTAGATGCCATTGACTATTTTGGTATCAAGCCAGTAGCGGTTACTCAAGCAACCACAATGCCTCCATATTTATTAAAGTACAAAGCAAAAGAGTTTGCTTCTTCTGGTAGTTTAAGTGAGCCAGATTTTGAAACGATTTATATGCAAAAACCAGATGTGATCATCATCGGTTCTCGTGCGGTTAAAGCCTACAAAGAGTTATCTGAAATCGCACCAACAATCGTATTTACTGCGGATTCAGAAAGCTATTGGAAAAGTACACAGAAACAATGGCGTATGCTAGGTAATGTATTTGAAATTCAAGATAAAGTTGAAGCAAAAATAGCGAGTGTAGACTCAGAGTTTAAAGCGATTGCTGAACACAACAAAACAAATAATGTTGCAGCGTTAACGGTAATGAGCGCGGGTGGTAATATTACAACTTTCGGAGCTCAATCGCGTTTTTCTGCTATCTATAAAGATTTTGGTTTTCAAGAAGCAGTAAAAGGCATTAAAGAGTCTCGCCATGGTGATTTAGTTTCGTATGAATTTATCCGTGACGTAAATCCATCAAATCTTCTTATCGTTGATAAAGACAAGTTGATCAACAAAGATAAAAGCCGTACTCGTGAAGAATTTGCTAACCCGTTAGTGAAAGCAACCGATGCCTATAAAAATGACAGCTTAACGTATCTTGATATCAATGCATGGTATCTAGCAGTTGCAGGAGTTACAGCAACAGACCAAATGATTGCTGATGTGAAACAATCTATCCATCTTTAAGTTTGATCATTATTTATTTTTAATTCCACTGTAAAGCGTGCTATTTCTTTGAGATAGCACGCTTTGTGCAGGCTGAGGTTAGCTTTGAAAAAGTTATTGCTTGTTCTTATTGTGCTGAGCTTTGCTTCGGTATTTATCGGTGTTGCTGACTTGCCGTTATCAGCTATTTTCCGAGGAGATACTGAAGCACTAGAACTCCTTATGGTAAGTCGTCTCCCACGTTTGTTGGCTATTTTATTATCTGGTGCTGGCCTGAGTATTGCCGGGTTAATCATGCAACAAATCAGCCAAAACCGATTTGCAGCCCCATCAACCTCTGGCACCATCGAGTGCGCAATGTTGGGTTACGTATTAAGCTTGGTGATCTTTGG
>JAAGZR010000045.1 GCA_024206155.1 Aliivibrio sp. | reverse complement strand
TGAGCGTAGATAGACGTCGCAACGTGTGACGTTTTTTTTAGTTTTGTATAAATTTATGTAGGGCATTATGCCTATATTTTCCTTGGTCACAAGTTTTGATGATCAGTTATTTTCTGTCTTGTTTGTGATGACGGTACGATTTCTTTCTGTTTCGACATAATTTATAGACTACAGATACGATCTAACACAAGTTTTTGGGTCATTATTTCTGATATGGTTTTTGCATCTTTCGTAATCGTATCGCTTGTTTTTCTCGAGGTTAGATCCTAGATCCCAAGAATAACCGACACACTTTGGTATAGATTAGAGAGTCAGTTGCCTATAAGCTTCAAGCTCTCACACAATCAACTAAGGTAATCCCATGGGACACCAATATGAGCAACTGACACTAAGTGAAAGATACCAGATTGAAGCTTGGAATACACACAGTATTTCTGCTCGGGAAATAGGACAAAAATTAAAACGGAGCAATGGTTCCATTTCAAGGGAATTACGACGTTGTCCTACTGGAAGTTATTGTGCTGAGCAAGCGCATAGGCATGCTTTTCAAAAAAGAACACTTTCAATTAAGCATACAAAATGTGACCCAAAGAATAAGAAAATCATTCAAATATACCTGCAACTTGGTTGGAGCCCAGAGCAGATATCTGGACGGATGCGTAAAGAAAAAATAGAAAATACAATATTTTGCAGTACGATTTACAATGTAGTTAAAAGAGAGTATTGGCAAAGAATGCTTGCTCGAAAAGGCAAAAAATACAAACTACGTAAAGGTGTAGAAGCTGGAGCAAGATTAATCCCTAACCGTGTTGATATCTCTCAACGGCCTACAATTGTTGACGATAACTCAGAAGTTGGCCACTGGGAAGGTGACACAGTTTATGGCCAAGATGGGCATTTAGTCACGATGGTAGAGCGAGTATCTAAGCTATTAGTTACCTGTAAAGTACGCAGTAAGTCCAAAAAAGCCGTTACTCGTGGAATAAATCGCATGATGAAGCCCTTTAAAGGGCTTTGTAAAACAATCACATTTGATAATGGCGGAGAGTTTGCGGGTCATGCTAAGATAGCTAAACATCTGAACTGTGACATTTATTTTGCTAAACCTTACCATTCCTGGCAACGAGGTTTGAATGAGAATACCAATGGTTTACTAAGACGTTTTTTCCCAAAGGGAATGGCCATTGGAGAACTTGCAGCAAAAGAGAT
>JAAGZR010000391.1 GCA_024206155.1 Aliivibrio sp. | reverse complement strand
TTAAAATGAGCTTCTTCACCGTTTTGCCCTAGGTTTTGAAACTTTACTTTAAGCACCTTAGCTTTGACCGTTTTTTCTTCATAATTCCTATGCACCAATATGCCATGATAACTAGCGTCATACCATTCACCACCGCCTTTGATATTATACATCGTAGGTTCCTCAATTTTTCCATCTTTATCTTTATACATTTTAGTTGGGTGAGCTACTACAAAAACTAATACATCAAACTTTTTAGCAAATGTTTCGATCTTAGTTAGATACTCCATTGTATACCTGTTAACGTCTTCTGTCTTACAGTCAACATCTCTGACTTTATTAAATGGATCAATAACTAGGCATTTAATGCCTTTACGTTTAACTAGCTCAGCACCTTTTTTAAGCACTGATTCTAGAGTGTAACGTTCCATATCAATGTGAAAGTAATTACTATTACAATGATCTGCTATTTGATTCCATTTATCTCCACCAATATCTGCTTGAGTTGGCATACCTTGCCAAGTCTTACGCATTAGTTTGTGAGCGTGGAGGTAAGTCGGTACATTTTCCGGACTAGCGAACGCCGTTTTCCAGCCATACTTTTGGTTATACCCAACAACCATCTGGTCGACAAAATCTGATTTCCCGCTACTCGGAATACCAGTAACAGTAATAAACTGACCAGTATAAGTCGAAAAGATGTCATCAAAATTTTGTAAGCCAATTTGGAATCCTGGTTTAAACCCGTTACGAACAAAGTCTGTGACTTCGTCCTCAATGTCCCTAAATGTCGTGACATTTTCAAGTGGAACGGGCCTCGCCCCTGAAATACGCTCTGATAATTTTTCTTTGCCATATTTTTGTAAATATTCGTTAGCGTCTTTACAGTCATCAAACGATGCTAGATAACAAACTTCAGATCCTAGTCGTCTTACAAGTTCTGCTTGTAATGCTAAACCAGCTTCATCTGTGTCAACTGCTAGTATTATTTTATCTTTATCTTCAAAATAATCTATACAGTTATCTAAGTATTCTAAGTTGTTTGTATTTAACGTAGCTCCGTTTGGAACTGATATAGCGTTTGTAACACCAGCTTCATGTAAAGCTAGCACGTCCATCTCGCCTTCAACTATAACACATTCGTCGTACCCAACAACACTGTTTATATTGTAAAAGATTTTCTCAGCCCCTTTATACAATTTAAAGTTCTTTCTTCCATCGCGGTACTTAATGTTTATAAGTTGATCGCCGATAAAATAATTAAACTTTATAACATTCTCGGTTTGCCCGGTTTGAGGCATCCACTCAGGACCCTCGCCGATCCTAAGATCTTTGAGGGTTTTTTGAGTAATTCCTCTTGCACTAAACCAGTCTTCAACTTTAGTACTTACTTTTTGAACGTTTAGTGGTATATCTGGTCTTATATAGACTTTTTCAGATTGACCTTTACGCTCGTAAGTATGTAGTTGAAAACTAGTATTACAATTGTGACAAGTTCCGAGACCACGTTCCCAATCATAAGAAGCGCATTTGGCTTTTTGGTTTTTGGGTTGTCTATCAGCAGAACACAAGGGACAAGTCCCTTGCGGTTTACCTTCATCAAGACCATATTGATTGAATTTATCAATCAAGAATCCATTGATCTCTGTTGTGTTCATATTAATCTTCTAAAGTGTTTCCATCTCCTGTATCGGAGATCCAATCGTCATAATCAGAACTTCCTAACATATTAAAATGGTAAGTCGTCTTCTACTTGTTTCTGAGGTGGAGCCGCTTGAAAGCCTCCATTGCCTTGAGCATCATCTCTAGGCGGTACAGCAACATTACTACCGTTAGTCCAAACTACTTTAACGTTACCTAAATAAGTCTTTGGAGACTTAGTTTCTCTCTCTTCTTTAGTTTGTTCTATAATCACGGGACCGTTGTTACCAAAGTTATCGATCTCATCGTTTAGTGTAATAGTGATAGGTAAATACTTACCTTTTTTACCTACATAGATCTTGCTTTTATCTATAAGATCTAGATTAATACTTGTTTTAATAATACTTGCCATACTAGTAAGTGTTTAACTGGTTGAACATTCTTGTTAACTGGTCTTTACTGGCTCCAGTGTTTCTACGTAGATTATCTACTGCTTTTACATGAGTTTGATTTGCATAGAAATTAGTTTCATTAGTTTTGATACCTGTTACTGTACATACTCTTTTTCTTGATCTTGCCATAATTAAAGGGTTTCGGTTTTAAAATATTGGTTTGGGTCAAAATCTTTACTATTGAAGAATAACTCATATTGAGCTACAGCTTCTTGCACTTTACGCTGACCTTTTTCGTAAAATGAACTTGAACATTCGCACACTTTTATTTGATGGGTGTTTTTGTCTATGACTATAAATAACATTTCATATCCAAATAACTGATTGTAGATAAATGCTTGGCTATCGTAATTGTACTTAGTTGCAGAGTATCTAAATTTCTCTACATCATTTGTAGTTTTTAAATCAATAATTAATCTTTCGCTGTGATTAATTATATCAGCTTTACCTTTCCACATCATGCCCTCAATCTCTTTGATGCCGGGAACTTCATATTTAACATCGCCACTAGTGATAAGATCTTTGCATACGGTATTAGACATCATCTTGTCTACCATTAACTCAATTTGATCTACCTCTTGTCGCAGTAAACATAACTCTCCACCAGAGATCTCTTTATACGCTTTGGTGTTTCTCGTACTCGACTCTACTATTTTAAAGTTTTTTAACTTGTCAGGTTCTAATATAGCGGTATGAAAATAACCGCCAATTAAAAACGCTGGAATAGTTTTTTGTGGAGTATGAAGCGCTAAAGGATTTTTTAATAAAGTAGAGATGTCTGAGTTACTTAGATATTTTTTTCCAAACTTTCCGTAGTAGTGCTCATCCACCTCTAACTTTTTTAAAATTTCTTCTTCGTTCATTTATAGTGTTGTTAATTCTTGTTCTACCTCTTTGGTTAGAACATACTTAGCTTTGATAGCTTCTAATTTACCACCTGATTTAATGAATTCTTTTGCTTTAGCTATTTGCGT
>JAAGZR010000390.1 GCA_024206155.1 Aliivibrio sp. | reverse complement strand
GTATCAATAGTTTCAGCTTAGTTGGGGTTTTATTATTTTGAGAAAGTAGGATGGGGGATATTGAAAGGCAGTCTCGTTTTTGAGATTAAAGGGCAGAGTTCAGATCGCTTCGTTTAAAGGTTTCAGAGGTGATCGCTTTTGTTACACCGAACGAAATACAGTTCCTCCCCTTGAATGATATATTGCTAAGATTAGTGATGTTGATATAAGGGGAGGCTAGGAGGGGTTGTTAGTGATGAACTAGGTTTCAGGGCGCTACGCTTGCAGGCTTCAGGGGGACTCGCTTTTGATCTTCCTGAAACCTGAACTCTCTAAAACAAAAAAACCGCAGATGCTTTCACAACCACGGTTTCAAAATTATTCACAAAAGTCTGACTCTTAAAGAATAATATCTCTAACTTCTTTGTCTTTACGCTCTAGGTAGTGAATCGACTTAATGCGACGAATCGTACGACAACGACCACGGATAAGTAGTGTTTCAGTTGTCGCGATATTACCTTGGCGAGTAATGCCTTCTAGCAAATCACCTTTAGTGATACCCGTTGCTGCGAAAACGACATCATCACTACGAGCCATATCGCTCATTTTTAAGATGACGTTAGCTTTAACGCCCATTTCTTCACAGCGTTTTAGTTCTTCTTCACCGTGAATGCGGTTTTCTTCAGTATCGCCTTTTACTTCATGACGAGGAAGAAGACGTGCTTGCATGTCACCATCTAAAGCACGAATAACCGCAGCAGAAACCACACCTTCAGGTGCGCCGCCGATGCAGTACATTACGTCAACTTCGCTATCTGGCATACAAGTTAAAATAGAAGCAGCGACATCACCATCTGGCACAGCAAAGACACGAACACCCATCTTTTGCATGTTTGCGATTACTTCGTCGTGGCGAGGCTTAGCTAGAGTAGTCACCACTAAAGTATCTAATGGTTTACCTAGTGCTTTTGCAATGTTTATTAGGTTCTCTTCTAAAGGCAGTGCTAAATCGATAGCGCCTTTTGCGCCAGGGCCAACAACCAGTTTTTCCATGTACATATCAGGTGCTTTTAAGAAGCTACCTTTTTCACCCGCAGCTAATACAGCAAGTGCGTTTGATTGGCCCATCGCTGTCATACGAGTGCCTTCAATTGGATCAACCGCGATATCTACAGCGTCGCCGCCTGTACCTACGTTTTCACCGATGTATAGCATAGGTGCATCATCGATTTCGCCTTCACCAATAACAATTTCACCACTGATGTCAGTCTTGTTCAGAAGTGTACGCATTACTTCTACGGCAGCGCCGTCAGCCGCGTTTTTATCGCCACGACCAAGCCATTTGTAACCCGCTAATGCGGCACCTTCAGTAACTCGAGAAAAAGCCATTGCTAAATCGCGTTTCATAATTGCTCCGAATAAATCGATGAATAAGTAAAAATCGCGAGGATTTTATCATAACAAAAAGGGAAACGTTTGCTTTTTGAGTAAAGATTCGATTTTTTTAGAATTCATCCGTTTGATTTATAGAAGAGAAGCGGTGCTTTAACTCAAATAATGAATGGAAAAATCTAGTTTTAGTATGAAGTTCGTTTTAATCTTAAGAAAGAACGTCAGATGTTGGTAAAATGTGCCGTTTTTTTGTTCAAATGATGCATTTTCAGCAATAACACTATGGCAGAATTACATTTGCTGAGTAGAATAGAAAACATATTTGTAGTGAGTAGTTAATTCGCTGCATATTCAATGACGAATACAGTTAAGGTGGCAGGAATGTCTTTAGAAATATTAGAACAACTAGAAGCTAAAGTTCAGATGGCAGTAGATACAATCGCACTGCTACAAATGGAAGTTGAAGAATTAAAAGAAACGAACGCAACGCTAACTCAAGATCTTGAGCAAGCAAATAACGGTCGTTCTGAAGTTGAGCAAGAAGCTCAAAAAGCACGTGATGACCAAGCGCAATTTGAAGCTCGTATCCGTGGTCTACTAGGTAAGATGGAAGAAGTAGAGTAATTCTGTTTTTGTCGTCATAGCTTTCATTATTTCTGTGTTGTCGGTGCTCACTTATTATCATAAGCTCCGCGCCTCCGCCTTGAACTAATGAAATCTATTTAGCCAAAAGTTAGAATTGGTTCGCGAAAGAATTTGAAACCGTAGGTGTGAAAGCACCTGCGGTTTTTTTATGCTAGAAGCTATACGCTGCGCTGACTGGAGACTATAAGAGCGGGTATAGCTACTGTAGTGATAACTAGGTTTCAGGACGCTGCGCTTGCAGGCTTCAGGTGAACTCGCTTTTGATTTTCCTGAAACCTGAAACCTCGTTTTTGCTCTTATAGTTTCTAGTCAGCGAAGCGTATAGCCTCTAGCTCTACTCTTCCTCACCCATCTCTTCTAACGGCTCTTGAGAAATAATAATCCCAGTCGAATCCGCATACAGATGATCTTCAGGTAAGAAAGTGACACTCCCAAAGTTGACTGCGACATCTACTTCACCAATGTT
>JAAGZR010000044.1 GCA_024206155.1 Aliivibrio sp. | reverse complement strand
GGTACGACTCGCGCAGATCATCAAGGGTCAACATGTCAGAAAATTGACCGCGATAGGCGAGTTTTACGCAATCCCAGCGTGGAGAATCCTGCTTGGATGCTGGGTCGTAATATTTAGAGTTAGCATCAAACTGCGTTGGATCGACGAGACCAGTTTCAGTGACTTCCATCAGACCCACAATCCCCGGTGGCTTGCAATTGGAGTGATAGAAAAAAGCTTGATCACCAACTTTCATTTTTCGCATAAAGTTTCGGGCCTGGTAATTTCGAATCCCATCCCACAAAGTAACTTTCTCATTTCTTAAATGATCAATTCCGTAAACATTTGGCTCGCTTTTCATTAGCCAATATGAAATATCAGTCATGTCAGGAAATCTAATGGAGTTCAGCACATGCAGTGATGTGCTTTCAGGAAAGTTTTAGCCTCCCCTATTAAACCAGCTACATAGTTAAAAATCGAATCATTGTCACAAATGAGAATGGCCATTGAAATTCTCACATGTATAACAAGTGAGTGAAGAGACGAGAAAGAAGAGAGCTTGTGCTGCCCATCAATCAACATCGTCTTTCATGAAATCCCTTTTTCCTCTCAAGAGAAAATAGCCAACCGGTTGGGATTGATAGATGAGCTAAGTATGACGTAAATGGTATGCATACTATTATTTGCATCGTAATGATTGGCCTGATAGTTGAACAACTGGTTCAATTGATGATTAAAAAGGAAAAACTTGTTTGAATTGAAGTATTTAACTCGAAGCCGAATGAAGCTAAGATTTTGAAGACCAACTTATATACATCTGCAGGTATTGCGAATGAAGAGCCTGATGGCTGCAGGATTTTTCAGTATAAGTCATTAAGAAATGAGTTTTGTAATTAAGGAAAATGCAAACCATAGATAAGCTTTAATTGCAAAACCCATTGAATTGGCATGAATGTATGATTCAGTAAATAACGTCTTAGGCAACCACAGTGAAGCTTGCCTTAATGCATAGGCTCAAGAGAATGGAGCCCAAACTCTTTTAAAAGAAGCTTTCTAACTCCATGAGTCAGAAAGCTTGGAAGAGTAGGTCCAAGTTTTATATTTTTAATGCCAAGATGAAGCAGTGACAATAGAACAATAATTGCTTTTTGTTCGTACCATGCGATATTGTACTCAATGGGAAGATCGTTGATATTGTCAAGGTTAAATGCATTTTTAAGTAAAATGGCAGTTTTTACTAAGCTGAATGAATCATTACATTGCCCTGCATCCAGTAGACGAGGAATAGAGCAAGTTCCGTCAATAGTAATTGATCCTAAATCAAGTTTGTTATAGCGAAATTTTGCACATCCAGCAGTGAGAATCACACTATCGTTAGGTAACGAACTTGCCGTATTTGTATATTCACTGCGCTGGGAGTGGCGGCCATCGCATCCAGCCATTACAACAAACTTTTTTAAATACCCTTTATTAATTGCCTCAAGGATTTCCGAAGATATTGCTTCGATCTGAGAATGAGCGAAGCCAATAGTAATATAACCTTCTTCGATTTTCTGAGGTGGTAGACAGTGATGAGCTAACTTAATTATCTCAGAGAAGTCTTTTTCGCCTGCTTCGTTCGTAACGATATGCTTATAGCCTGGAAATCCTGCAGCCCCAGTAGTAAAGACCTTGTCTATATAAGTAGCATTTTTTGGCGGAGGCACAATACAGTTAGTAGTAAACAGAATTGGGCCATGAAATGATGTGAATTCTTGATTTTGGTTCCACCATGCATTTCCATAATTACCAACAAGGTGTGGATAGGATTGAAATAATGGATAGGCATGAGCAGGCAACATCTCACAATGAGTGTATATGTCAATACCACTATCTTTACTTTGTTCTAACAATTTAGCCAAGTCAGAAAGGTCGTGCCCGGAAACAAGAATTCCTGGACGAATGCCAACACCAAGATTGACCTGAGTGCTTCTTGGTTCTCCAAAAGAAACAGTATTGGCCTGGTCAAGAAGAGCCATAGCTTTCACGCCATGAGCACCTACTTCCATAGCCAATGAAGTCATAAAAGATAAATCTAAATCACTATTTGATGTATGTGCTAAAGTACGAATCAGAAAATTATTGCATTCAGAATCTTCAAATCCAAGCTCTGCTGCATGATGTAAATACGCTGCAAAACCTTTTAAACCATACGTGACTAATTCGCGAAGAGATGAAGTATCAGGGTCTGAATTAAACTCACGAAGAACACTAATCACTTCATGCTCGGAAAGAATTTCGAGAGTTGTTGTTGGACACCATTTTGCAGCATGTTCATTAGCTTGAGGAACACTAATGTCATTATTAATGCATAGTTGTTGGATTTCAAGTCGCCAAGCTAATCCATCGTAGATTACTTGCTCTAAGGCACTATCATCAAAATTTGCATTTGTAATGGTTGAAAATAGGGCTTTTTTTATCCATGCTAAGGCACCTACTGGAATCATAGGTTGATGATTTGAGTATTCTTCTGAAATATATGCTGCGCTATAGATGGAAACACCTCGCGCTATTTCCATCACAGCATCTTGCAGCTGTGCAGTGGATTCGGATTTACCACATACACCAATCGTCGAACATCCTGTACCTCGAGCAGCCTCTTGACATTGAAAACAAAACATAGACATTTAGAATCTCCATTGTTGACGGCTTATTGCGTCATTAGGTACGACGATGAAGCATGTTGGCCGATAAAACCATGACATTGATCAAGAAAACCGAGGTATTGTCGCAACTCCGCGATCTCGGACAGCAATTTGTGCTTCCAAAAGGCACAACTCTTGCGATGGAAGGAGATGAATCTAAAAATTTCTGGTGGGTCATCAATGGTAAAATAATGATATATACAATTAATGAAAGTGGGCAACAACAGGAGCTAGCAAGATTCTCTGATGGAGAAATTGTCGCAGCAGCTATTGTTTTTTCAGAAAAGCCATTTCCTCATCATCTTATTGCATTAAATGACTGTATTTTATTGCAATTTCCAAAAGAACCAACAATGCAAAGAATTATTCAAACTCCTGCATTGGCCTTATTCTTTATTACTATGCTTGCTGACAAGTGTCGATTTCTACAGAAGCGACAACTAGATTATCAAAGTTATAATCTCAAGCATCGACTTGTGAATTGGTTGAAATTAAAAATCGAGCAAAGTGGAGGTGATAGTGTTGTTTATTTGAGTTCAAAAAAAGATTTGGCAAGTGAGTTGAATATTACTCCTGAAACTCTCTCCCGTAAGCTTAAGGAGCTTCAAGACACAGGCGTGTTGCTTGTCGATAAGAAAAAGATTATTCTTATC
>JAAGZR010000389.1 GCA_024206155.1 Aliivibrio sp. | reverse complement strand
TTCATCACATCCAATGCCAAATCTACTTTCTCTAACATCAAGGCATCAATAATCTCTTCTTCATTACTCGGTAACTCTCTTAATGTCACCGTAATACCACTCTCTTTGAGCAATGCTTTTAATCGTATCTGCAACCGAGGCAATACTGACTCTAACGCATAAATAGAAAATGTTCGCTTTGATGTCTTAGGATCAAATTTCTCTCCTTCATCACCTACATTTGTTAAGACCATAATCGAAGGCTCAACTTGTTTAAATAAACTCGCACCGTAATTTGTCATCTCAATGCCACGACCTGAACGCACAAACAATTCACGACCTAGAGAGGCTTTTAGACGACGAATAGCATTGCTCACCGACGACTGTGTTAAATCAAGCTCTTCTGCTGCTTTAGTGAATGAACCCGTTTGACATACAGAAACAAAAACCCGTAATAAATTCATATCAAAATCTTTTTGCTTTGGCATTTTCTATCCCCTTCAAGTTCCTGCAATTAAACTGCTCAATACATTTATATTATAAATATTAAGTATACAGATTTCTCTATTTTTAAAATATATAGAGATCACTAATATAGATTCCAGCACTGAGGTAAACCATTAACTCCTCACATCATTTTATTATTCAGTTCTAATTTACTTACACAGGTGGATTTATGAAAAAGACGATTTTAGCTGTTGTTATCTCATCAATATCTTTAGGTTCAATCGCAGCAGAGCACAACCATGAACACTTTAGTGAAATTGGCAAACAAGGCGGCAAACCAGCAACCAAAACAACCATTGAGAAAAATGACGCTTTCGCAAAAACATTAAACTTTTCTGATACTCGTGCTTTTGAAAATAATAACAAAGGTCTAATTGCTTCATTCGATAAAAAGACCGGTGACATTATCCGTAATAGCTTTGACTTTATCGACCCATCTGTAGCTAACGCTGATAATGCACCTGATTCAGTAAACCCATCGCTATGGCGCCAAGCGGTGTTAAACCAAGCTGCTGAAGGTTTATACGAAGTAATTCCAGGTAAAATATACCAAGTTCGCGGCACGGATTTAGCTTCAATCTCTTTTATACGAAGTGATAATGGTTGGATTGCCTATGACGTATTATTAACACGAGAATCAGCAAGCCAGTCATTAAAATTCTTCCAAGATAATGTGCCAGAAGGTGGTGACTTACCGGTTGTTGCCATGATCTACTCTCACTCACACGCCGATCATTTCGGTGGTTCAGCAGCCATTAAAGAAGCCTTTCCTGATGTGAAAGTGTATGGTTCAAAGCATATAACCAAAGAAATTGTTGATGAAAACGTATTAGCAGGTAACGCGATGTCTCGCCGTACTGCTTATCAATACGGTGCGACATTGAATCGTCATGAGCACGGCATAGTTGATGCTGCGTTAGCTAAAGGCTTATCAAAAGGCGCAATTACTTACGTACTGCCAGATTACGAACTCAACCATAGCGAAGAAATTGAAACCTTAGTTATTGATGGGTTAGAAATGCAATTTATGGATGCTTCAGGTACAGAAGCGGCATCAGAGATGATTACCTACATTCCAAGTATGAAAGCATTATGGTCAGCAGAATTAACCTACCAAGGCATGCATAACCTGTATACGCTTCGTGGGGCAAAAGTACGTGATGGACTAAAATGGTCTAAAAAAATCAATGAAATGCTAGTGACATGGGGAGAAGAAACCGATGTTCTATTTGCTTCACATTCTGCACCTGTATGGGGAACTGAAGAGATCTCTGATTTCTTAAAGATGCAGCGTGATGCCTACGGTTTTACGCATAACCAAACTCTACGTCTAGCGAACAACGGGGTTGTTTTACAAGACATGGGTGATGAAATTTACACAGTAATGCCAGAAAGCATCCAAAAAACGTGGCACACCAATGGTTACCATGGAACCTATTCTCATAATGCTCGTGCCGTTTACAATATGTACTTAGGCTACTTTGACATGAACCCTGCAAACTTAAATCCACTACCAGTGAAACCTGAATCGGCAAAGTTTGTAGAATACATGGGTGGCAGTGAATTAATTCTAGAAAAAGCAGAGGCTGATTTTGAAAAAGGCGAATATCGCTTTGTTGCCACTGTTTTGAATAAAGTTATCCAAGTTGAACCAAAAAACAAAAATGCTCGTGAATTACTAGCAGACACGTACGAGCAACTAGGTTATCAATCAGAAGGGGCTGGTTGGAGAAATATTTACCTAACGGGTGCTCAAGAGCTACGTGTTGGCACACTGCCTGGCGCACCAAAAACTGCATCCCCAGATGTTCTTGCAAACATGACGGTTGAAAACTTATTGGATTACCTAGCAGTACAAGTGGATTCAGTAAAAGCTCAACACACACCATTTACATTAAATGTAGTTCTTCCTGATAACAAAGAAACGTACTTTGTAGAAATGTCTAACGGTAACTTAAACAATATTTTAGTAGATAAAGAAATAAAAGCAGATGCGACACTATTCATTAACCATGCCGATATCTCGCAAATTTTACTAGGGAAAACCACGTTAGTAGAACTTATTGAAAATGGAAAAGCAGGGATAAAAGGCGATAAGTCAGTACTACAAAAACTAACAAGTTCACTAACTCATGCAGATGAAAGCTTTGAAATTGTCCCTCGCCCTGAAAAAGGTGATGAGGTAGATGCTGAGTTATATGAAAACGCTCATAAGCATTAATTACAAAATATAGTAAGATCTAAACCACTGACGGTTAAATCAGTGGTTTTATTTTACAAATTAATTATCTAACTCAATTTCTGTGGCTTCTAGCACACCATTTCTATTGATTAGATCAACCTCTACTTTTGCGTTTAATACTAATATGCTGTTATCACTAGCGACATCGTCACCGTTCGCATTTTCTTTAACAAATCGCGTAGTTGGTGAGATGACAACCACTGTTTTACCGTTCAATATCATAGATGTTTTGTCTGCATTAATATTCGTGATATAGCCTTCGACTTCAGCGTTTGCTAGAACTAAATCATCTTCGACATCGACATCAGTAGCCACAAATACAGGAGCATTATAATTACCCTCAACTTCAACCCAAGCACCAACTTTCAATTCTGCGATATCTTCTGGATCTAGACGAGCAGTAGAATAATTAACCGTCATCGTCGGCTCAATGGTAAAAGAGTTACCAACGTTATCAATTGAGATGATTTTACCTTCGAATAAATCCTCTACTGGAATTGAACCTACTCCATAAGCTGCATTGATTTTCCAGTTTCCGGTTTGATCAACATAACCAAACAACATCACTTTTTCATTAGGGTTAATAGTACCTGTAAAATCTGTTTCGGTACTAAGGGCTTGCCCATTGACCGTAACTGTCGTCGCTGTTATTGCCGTCACTGTACCCACAATTTGAGGATCAATATCTACTTCATAAGCTACACCATTATCATATTCGACATCGACTTGCATACCCACTGCAAGTTCTGTCGCATTAACATTAGTGTTATTTAATTCAATACGAGCGTTAGTTAAACTCAATGGCATTGAGTTCACTGTTATCGAATCAAAGTCAGTACTAACAGCTTCAATAGCACCAACGTACGTATTTGAAGCACGACTATCATCCGAGTCATCCGACCCACAACCAGATAAAAATGCTGTTCCTAATAATAAAATACCTATTTTTTTCATTTTTTACCCAACCTTTTGATTCCATATAATCAATATAATATTAATATAGCAGAACAAATGTGAAGTTTCCGTGAAGAAGAAAAATGAAAGTACTAATTGTTGAAGATAACCATCATGTTGCAGAAACAATCGCTGATTACCTAGAACTAGTCGGTATCGATATTGATTGCGCTTACCATGGTGTCGCCGCGATAGAAATATTAAAAAAAGAAAGCTTCGATGTTATCGTTATGGATATCATGATGCCAAAATTAGATGGGATCAGCACAGTTGAAACATTACGTAACGATCACGCCTGCAGTACCCCTATTCTTTTCTTAACCGCAAAAGACACCTTAGAAGATAAAATTCACGCCTTTGAAGTCGGTGGTGATGATTACCTTGTAAAACCATTCGCGATGGAAGAATTACATATGCGTTTACTTGCTTTATCCAATCGCGGTCGACGTACTGATATTGGTAAATTGACGTTTGAAGATATGGAAATGGACATCAAAGCAGGTACTCTATATCGCCAAGAAAAACACATTAAATTGGCACCAATTCAGCTAAAAATCATTGCGTTGTTAATGAAAAAAGCGCCTGACATTGTCAGTAAGACTGAACTTGTAGAGCACGTTTGGGGAGAAGAATCTCCATCAAGTGATGCATTAAGAAGCCATTTATATACCATTCGAAACGCCGTAGACAAAGGCTTTGATACCCCACGACTAGAGACCATTCATGGAAAAGGTTACCGACTTAAATAATCACTCGCAGCAGCCGAGCTTTTTTAAAAAAATCCGTTGGACATTTGCCATTCTAACCTTTCTAATGTTTGGACTTTTCTGGGCGGTTATTTATATTGCAGAAGATCAATTAGAAATCATTAGTTTACACCACTGGTTAGATACAGAAGCCACTCAATACACCCAAAAATACGCTCAATTTGGTAAAGATACCCCACTGCCTAATGAAGAGGAGTTTTCTACCTATTGGAGTAAAAGAGAACATCCACTTTGGCTTAACAACTACAAAAAAACGGGGTTATATGAACAGCTGCTAGGAACAGAAGATAAACACTTTATTGTCATTGACCACCCATCTGGTGATGGCTTGCTCTATATTCTCTTCCAAGATGATGCTGATGATTACTTAGATGGCTATGAAGCTAACTTGCATTACATTACTGTTGGTTTAGGCATTATTACGACTATTTTAATGGTGTTATACGGGATTTATTTTGTTCGGAGTATTTCAGCGCCTCTACGTCATATTCAATACAAAGTAGATTTAATGTCGCCAGAGTACCCTGACTTCACTATTGATACCAAATACCAAGAAACTCAAGATATTGAACGATCATTATTAAAAAGTAAGCATCATATTGCCCAGTTTTTCACTCGCGAGAAAGAGTTCAGCCGCTTTGCTTCTCATGAATTACGCACTCCTATCATGGTCATTCAAGGATCTGCTGATTTACTTGCAAAGGTGCCAGACCAACCTCGTGTCGCACTCAAGGCAATTAATCGATTACATCAAGCGAGTGAAGAGATGACTCTGCTTACTGAAACCTTTTTGCTATTAGGTAAACAAGAAATAGAAGCGCATCATTTTCATCATTATCAAGTAGAAGAGATCTTACAGACGCAACTTAACCATTTAGAACCCCTATTTGCCAAACAAGAAATGGGCGCTCAGTTAAACATAGTTAAAGGTGAAGCATGTCTTGCTCCAAGTAGCTTTATTACGGTTGTTATTAATAACTTAATAAAGAACGCCTTCAGCTACAGTGTAGGCGATATACAGATAAACCTAGACAACAATAAATTATGTATTATCAACTGCCATGATGGTAACGACACCTACAATGCAGGTTATGGCTGCGGCCTAGTTATTGTTGAGCGGATCTGTGAACGAATGACTTGGGAATTTGATATACAAAAAACTGAGAAAGATTTTATTACTACCGTCACCTTTAGCTCATATGATCTTTCAGAGTCATAATGAATGGATAATAGACAGTAAAATAAAATAGACTTTAATACACTTTACGTAAATAACTGAACAAAGAATGGATGCTATCGTGAGCCAAATTAATTCAACACCAAATTTATCAAACATCAATGTATTCCCTGTAAAATCAATCGCAGGGATTTCGCTATCCACTGCTCAAGTTGAAAAACAAGGCTTACAATGCGATCGAAGATTCATGGTTGCATCATTAGATGGAAAAATGATTACCGCTCGTACTCATCCACAAATGGTAAAAATTAAAGCCATTATTGAACCTGATGGGTTAATCCTTTGTTACCCAGGCCTCATTGACTTACATATCACTTTTAATGACCTAAAAATGAAAGAAGTTAATACGACGGTTTGGAACGATAGCTTTACGGCTTACTCCACCACAAAAGAAGCCAATCAGTGGTTCACTTCTATTTTAGGCACTGAAGCACAACTGCTGTTCTCAGGTGAGCAATCTAATCGTGTGCGCGAAAAAATTCAAACCAACGTGAGCTTTGCCGATGGCTATCCATTGCTAGTGATCAGTGAAGCTTCTCTTGCTGAACTAAATAAACGCAGCAGCAGCCATCACACTATGGCTCAATTTCGTACTAACTTAGTCGTTTCAGGTAATGAAGCTTTCATTGAAGATTCTTGGAAGCGTATTCGTATTGGGGAGGTTGAGTTTGAAGTCGTTAAACCTTGCCAACGCTGCATTTTAACGACAGTAAGCCCAAATACGGCTCAGTATCACCCAAATAAAGAGCCATTAAAAACCTTCTCAACATTCCGTGCTGATGCGTCTGGTAATGTGTATTTTGGTCAAAACCTCATTGCTAAAAATGAAGGAATGATTAGCGTCGGTGATAAGATCGAAGTATTAGAAACCAAAGAGAAAGAATACTATGAAGATTCAGCCTCTATTGCTTTAACTCAACAAGTCACAGTAGATCCAATCAATGTAACAGAAGACACTAAATCAGAAGAAATCACCATTAGCTTAAATGGAAACCTGTTTAAAGGTAATACACAAGACTCATTATTAAGCCAAGCAGAAGCAGCAGGACTTAGCATTAATAATAGTTGTCGTTCTGGTTTATGTGGTGCTTGTCGAGTCACTTTAGAATCAGGCGATGTTGAGCAAGAAGATTCCCCTGCACTCAATCAACAGTTAAAAGATGCCGGTATGATTTTAGCTTGTTGCTCTGTACCTAAAACTGACATAGAAGTGGTCGATTAATACTTTGACTTGTATGACAAAGAAAGGCGCTAGGATGATGCCTTTCTCTCAGTTACAATAGCCACAATTCGTAATTAAAGAGATCCTCATGTCAGATCAAGAAGAATTTGAAGTAGAAGCAATCGGTGTTGAAGTAAATGTTCAGCCTATCGAACTCTATAAAGTATTAAAAATAGCTAATGTTGTTAGTGGTGGCGGTGAAGCCAAACATGTGATTGGTGAAGGCTATGTAGGGGTTAATGGCGAATTAGAACAACGTAAGCGTCGTAAAATATACGATGGCGATGTTATTGAATTCAATGAAGAATATTACGTTGTTATCTGTGATACTCCTGTGGGTGAATTACCAGAAGTTGAAGAAAAGCCTAAATTTATTCCGGTAGAGCCTGAATATACAGAGCCTAAACCTAAAAAAGAGAAAAAAGAAAAGAAGAAGAAGCAGAAACCAGAAATTCCAACAACGGTTGATCCAGAAAGCGGTCGCCGTTCAATTAATTTCTTTTAATTCTACCTTTAAATAAGCTCCTCTCTTCAAGGAGCTTATTCTCCCCTCTCATTCCCGTAATATACCTATTAGTGATTGGGTTTACTCCTATCGATATTGCGATCATAAATCTTTCATCAGTTCAGCATACCCATTAAGTCCCTTTTATTGCTATGATTGTAAATTATTCAAGATTTACTTTATAAACTTAGTAAAAACAAAGAGGTTTTAATGACAAAGCAACCCAAAAAAGTATTGATATTATTTGCTCACCCTTCTCAACATCGTTCAGAAGTAAATGTCTCTCTAATAAAGGCAGCAAAGAAAATCGATCATGTCACCGTGGTTGATTTGTATCATGACTACCCAAAATTTAATATCGACATAGATAAAGAACAACAACGCCTACTTGAACATGATGTCGTTATTTTTCAATTTCCACTTTACTGGTATTCAACACCCGC
This sequence comes from Aliivibrio sp., assembly GCA_024206155.1. Lineage (GTDB taxonomy): Bacteria > Pseudomonadota > Gammaproteobacteria > Enterobacterales > Vibrionaceae > Aliivibrio. The sequence continues at coordinate 10,318 of JAAGZR010000389.1, read as the reverse complement.
AATTTTAAAAGAATGGCAAGATATGGTACTTGAATATGGGTTTGCTTATGGAACAGAAGGTAAATCGTTAGAAGGTAAAATATTTCTATCTGCCATTACTGCCGGTGGTAAAGAAGAAGCTTATCAAACCAATGGTTATAACCAATTTACCATCCGAGAGCTTCTGCATCCGCTTGAACAAATGGCCTCTTTAACCAGTATGAAATACATTGCCCCATTAGTATTATTTGGTGCCCGTACAGCGTTAGAAGACGAACGCGTAGAAAGACATACTGAGCGATTTAAAAATTTACTCTCTGCATTAATTGATGATCGCGTGGATATTTCAGTGGCAAAAACGTTACCTAAATTAAACCACTCATTCGACAAATTTATTAAGGATTAATGCATTATGACAGGGTATTTTTTACAAGCTTTTATCTATCTCTTTGCCGCTGTAATTGCCGTTCCTATCGCTAAACGTCTTGGTCTTGGTTCTGTACTTGGCTACTTAATTGCGGGGGTGGTTATTGGCCCTATCATCGGCTTAGTGGGTGAAGAAACAACAACCATTCAACACTTTGCTGAGTTTGGCGTAGTAATGATGTTGTTTCTTGTCGGCCTTGAACTTGAACCCAAAATGCTATGGGGAATGCGTAACCGCTTAATGGGGTTAGGTGGCTTACAAGTGGGCGGAACAACTGCCATTGTTATGGGTATTGCTCTATTCTTTAATCAACCTTGGACTATCGCCCTCACCATAGGTTTAATCTTTGCACTCTCATCAACCGCGATTGTATTACAGACCTTTAATGAGAAGGGGCTAGCAAAAACTGAAGGCGGTCAAAATGCCTTCTCTGTATTGCTATTTCAAGATATTGCCGTGATCCCAATGTTGGCTTTTATTCCATTATTGGCATTGCCTGAATTAATAGAAAAAGCACAGTTAGCCGCAGCAACAGCAGCAGAGCACCATGATGAAATAAGCATTGTGCCTGGATTACCGGGTTGGGCTTATGGCTTAGTAATTACCGCATCGATTGCACTTGTTGTTGTTGGTGGTCATTATCTTAGCCGTCCACTGTTTCGCTTTGTGGCAAGCTCTGGGTTGCGTGAAATATTTACTGCGACTGCTCTAATGCTTGTAATTGGTATTGCTGCTCTTATGAGTTTAGTGGGGCTTTCACCTGCACTAGGAACCTTCTTAGCGGGTGTTGTATTAGCTAACTCAGAGTTTAGGCACGAACTAGAATCGAATATTGACCCATTCAAAGGACTATTACTCGGTCTGTTTTTCATTACCGTTGGTGCAGGGATCGACTTTGGTATTCTGTTTGATGACTTCTTCACTATTATTGGTTTAACGATTGGGGTAATGGCACTAAAAGCCGCAGTTCTGTATATTTTAGCCTTAATTTTTAAGATCAAAAACAGTAATCGTTGGTTATTTACGTTAAGTTTGGCTCAAGCTGGTGAGTTTGGATTTGTACTATTGAGTTTTACGGTTCAAAACCATGTATTACCACAAGAAGTAGCACAACCGCTATCGTTAGTTGTCGCCCTTTCTATGTTCTTTACTCCAGGGTTATTCATTCTTTTTGATAAAGTGATCTTACCTCGCTTCGAGCAAAAATCGAATGATAGAGAGTCGGATAACATTGATGAAAAAGGCACAGTGATCATCGCTGGTGGCGGTCGATTTGGTCAAGTAGTCAATCGCTTCTTAGTATCAAACCATGTAAAAACCGTTGTGCTTGACCATCAAGCCGATCAGGTTGATTCATTACGTCAAATCAATACCAAGAGTTATTTTGGGGATGCCACTCGTCCTGATCTACTGCATACGGCAGGGATTGAACATGCTGCAATGTTAGTGGTTGCCATCGATAACCAAGAAAGCAGTGTTGAATTGGTTAAGTATGTTAAGCACACTTACCCAAAAGTAAAAGTGCTCGCTCGTGCTTACGATAGAGGCCATTCTTATATGCTTCGTTGTGCTGGTGCAGATTTCATTGAATCAGAAACCACCCGTTCAGCACTTGAAATGGGTGCAGAAGCAATGCGTGGATTAGGTCAACACCCGTTCCATGTAGAACAACAAAAAATAGCGTACAGAAAAGTTGAAAACCAAAGCTCCGATAAGCTTTATCAAGCGTGGTTAGACGATTCAGAAGGTGAACGATTTGATAATAACTATCGTAAATTGTTTATTGAACTTGAAAGCACAATTAAACATGCCATGAGTAAAGATCGTTCTGATAAACACAACCAATCAGAGCGTGCATGGACACCACCACCAAAAGGTTATGCTGATGATCTTGATGAATAATCTCAAGAATAAATAGCTCAAGCCGCTACGAAAAAAATGCCCTACTCATTACTGACTAGGGCATTTTTTTAAATAAACATTCTAATCTTTACAGTCAGAGTAACAACTTGGCTTTCTTGGACAAACAGCACCACGCGAACAAATTACTCTCGCATCCGTTTCTAACCCACGCTCAATCCAATTAATATTTAATATCTTAGCGACACTAATTAACTCTCTTTTTATTCCTTTTGTTATAGGGCTCTCACCACCATTTTTTACACATGCTTTTTGTAAATCACGAGCTAATGACACCGCGTCTTTTCCCTGAGCTTCAATTGCCGGATTCAAATCAATACCAGCGCATAACACGCGATTATTACCAGCAGGATCAGTCATATTGACCGATTCACAACAATAGATACGAGGTTCGTTATTTACATTAAGAATCGATATCTGTGCCGAACTCCCTTCTTTTGGCTCAGATAATCGACGAAATACCGCCCAGTGATGACAAGGATCATTTACTTGTTTCATATTTCCCCAAGGTAAGGGAATACCATTTCCACGATAAACTGCTTTCAATTTCCCGGGAGCATACGCATCAAAATAATGCCAATGAGGATACGGAGAGACCACGGTCATTCGTCTCATCGCCACAGAAGGAGAAACCCCAGCTAAACGGTGTGCATCAATCTCATAACCATATCTATCTAATAACTGCCTAAAGGGAACTCTTGGGCACAATAAAGCACCCGCAAAAAAGCTAGACTCAAAATCGCGCCATGCATGTAAAATATCTTGCGCGTTTAATGAACTGTCAGTGTGATGTATTTCATCATCAAACACTCGATGGCTACCCACAGACAAAGAACTCTTCAAACCTTCTTTGTTATGTAAAACACAGTGCCCAATGTATACCGCTAAATCGTATTTCAATCGCGTTGGGTGATGCTTTAAGACTTCATTTAGATAGACAGTGCAAGGTGGTTCAAAAAAAGACGTCAGTAGTTCTTTACCATTAACGCCAAACTCATCTACAACGGACTTTGGCGTATCTTGTACCCATTTCAGAGTTAATCCATGGAATGCCGCCAAGTCCATCATCTGCTCAACACTTAATGGTAATTGTTTCTGCCCTACCTCTTCTGCTGCTCGTTCTAAATCAGGAAAGTGATTTTGATTATTTTCTTGATGCGCTCTGATAAGGAGGTGTGCAAATTGACGACCAGTCACCCCTGTTTGGTTCAGCATTTCAGGAATGGCAATTTGAAGAATATCATTAGAGAATAAAAAACTCGGTTCAAGTGCCATGCCACTGATGCCACCTTTTCGCCCTTTATCTGGCGTAATGGCATGTGCTTCTGGCTCGCTATCTAAGAACCACGATGACTCTTTTTGAAATACTGTCGCGATAACTTCCAACATATCAGCGCTGGGAACCCGCTTTCCTCTCTCTATCATTGAAAGATAAGAAACCGATGGTGAATTCTCAGGATCAACTCGAATACAGCGAGTAGAGAGATCTTCCATCGTTAAGTGATTGCGTTTTCTCAGATTTCGAATTTTTGTTCCAAGAAAATGACTTTGTCTAATAATACTTTTTGACTGGCGCATCTTGTAAAATTCACACTGTTAAGTTTTTGTTGTGAAATTGTAGTAAATATTGAGCTAAGCTTCAATACAAGTAAGCAAACAACTCTGACCAGTGTGACTTACTTATCTTTCAGGACGAGAATTGAGGGCAAGACTATGGCTATCACAAATATAAACAACACGAATAACGCACAACAAGAAACTCCGTTTATGGCTGAAGCTGTCTATGCCGTAGAAACGATGGATACCAGCAAACGAGAAGAAAAGCAGGATCAAATTAAGTATCTACTTGATCAACTATTTCCTTTAACTAAAGGCTCACACAAAGACGTAACTAATTATCTGTTAGATTATCATCATTTGGTTGTATTTTTTAAAGATGGTGGATGCAGTGGGTTACGTAACCCAGGAAAATTTGTTGCTTTTACTGGCCATCGCTCATCACCTGATACCATTCTTTTAAAAGACAACAGTGGTAGCCATGTAGAGATCATTTTTGGTCACCATGAACCGGGAAAACACACTTTAGTCACTATTGAAGATATTGAAATGGAAACTTGTACGACCTTTACTCAAGACTTTGGCCTAGCAGCCATGCGTCATTGGATAAGCCTACTGAAGCGTGATGAAAAATCAAATCATAAAGCACATAGAGAAGACAAAGAATACACCGCAAAAAATGGGGATGATTATCAATTAGCGTGTTGCTTTAGTATTTAATACAAAGAAAAAGTGAAGGCCACATCGACTAAGTGGCCTTTATTATATCTAGTACAAACGTGCCTACAGCTAATTAAGCTAACGATGTCTATTATCGTACATGTGCGCATCCTATGCTGCAATCACCCCATTAAGTATGATTATCATTGTTTATTTCGCTTTTAAGTTTGCGGTAAAAAATGATGAGCAATAACGCACCTCAAATTGAATGTTTCAGTTTATATTGCTCTGGTGTGCAATCGGAATAACGCTTAAACATGGTAATAAACGGGCTAGTTTGGTTATAGCCTAAGCTAAACGCGACTTCTTTAATCGACATTTTCTTTCTTAGTAACTCTAAAGAATAAAGGTATCGGATCCTTAATCTCCATTCCGTAAAACTCATCCCTAACTCACTTTGGCAATGTCGGGATAACGTCCTCTCTGTCGTATGATTTTTTGCAGCCCACTCAGCTAACGATGTTTCATCTGCGGGGTGCGCTTCAAGCGTTTCAAGAATCGGTTTTAATAATTTATCCGTAGAGGTAGGTAAAAAACGTTCACTTTGTTTAGCAATTAATAGCTGGTCAAACAATACCTTAACTAATCTATCTTGCTGTTCATTTTCTGGTTTTTGGATTTTATGCTCTCGTAGCTCTTCAATTAATGCCTCAACTAACGCACTCACTTCGAGTAAACAAGTATGCTCAGGAAGTTTTTTAGCTAATTCTGGAGTAATATTTACAGAGCAATAAGCAATAGGCTTTCGGTTATAGCTTTGATGTTTTACTCCTGCTGGAACCCAAATAGCAAAATGAGATGGAGCGAGAAAGCGCTGCCCCTCAGCTTTGAGTTCTAAAATCCCCCCACTGATGATTTGTAATTGCCCCCATGAGTGAGAATGAGCACGAGTTTCGGTATTTGAGCGAAAAGCATCAAACAACAAATAAATATCTGAAGGCAACGTATCAAAAGTAACTGATGCTTGTATATGTCGTTGACCTACCATTCCTTAACCTCAACTAACTAGATTTAGTGTATCTAATCATAGTTATTTACAGCAAACAAGTTATATTAATATAAATAAACCAACGTAAACCTCTAACTTTATATAAACAATTTAATTCATACTTTAAGACATTAATTTATTTTTTTAAAAAAATTTTCATTAAATGAGCAATATTCACTCGCAAAATTAATCCGATACCTTTTATTGGATAATTATAAATAAAATTAATAAGTTAAAGTAAGCTGGTATTTAACCTTAACATGCAACACTAAACAGATCATTACTAAAAATCTGCTTACTTAAATAATTTTATCTGCAATTCAACGAATATTAAATAGCAAATTATACTCTATAAGTTAGCTAATGAATTTTATTTCCCTTGTATCTAAAATAGTTGGAAATATAATTTAAATTAAATGTTGAATTGTTATCATTCTATTAGATTTACAATTCCGAGGTTTATTGTGTTAGATGAAAGCACCTCTATGGAAAGTATCTCTCGACGGATCGAGGCCAGAAAAAAAGAGCTAGGACTTTCCAATACGCAAATTGCTACCGCATGCGATGTGTCAACCAGAACGGTTATTAGCTGGATAAGTGGCCTTTCTAGCCCTCATATATCCACATTGATTCCTTTAAGTTTCATTCTGAGACAAGAGATTGGCTGGATTGTTTCAGGTAGCGATAACATCCCTAATTGGCTAGGTTTCACGATGTCTGATGTGATCGAGTTCCATCAAGAACTATCAAAATACTCTAAATCAGAACGTACAATGCTGTTTAAATCAATCAGTAACTTAATCAGTCAATTCGGCTTTATTTTAAAAGCAAAAGACAGCAAATAAAACTTGTGACTAACTCATAGATTGCGCTACTCCACTTTATTTTTTATGACCCATCGCAATTATTCATCTTCTTTTTTGATCCATACTCATTCATTGCCTTCTTTTCAAATATATAGAGTGACTATCATGAAAGATCTCGTAGAACGCTTTCTTCGTTATGTAAGTATCGATACGCAATCCAATCCCTCAGCACCTCAATGCCCAAGTACAGAAAAGCAGTTTAATTTAGCAAAACAATTAATCGCTGAATTAACTGAGCTTGAACTTTCTGATGTCTCTCTTGATGACAATGGCTATGTCATGGCTCGCTTACCATCAAACGTCGACTACGATGTACCAGCGATTGGTTTCATTGCTCATATGGATACTGCCCCTGATGCATCAGGTAAAGATGTAAAACCACAGCTTATTGAAAACTACCAGGGGGATATTATTACGCTTGGCACTAGTGGTGAAGAGCTAAACCCAACTCAATTTCCTGATTTAAAAAACCTAATTGGGCATGACTTAATTACGACTGACGGAACGACCCTACTTGGTGCCGATAACAAAGCAGGAATTGCCGAAATCCTAACTGCGATTGCAGTACTAAAAGCCAACCCTCAGATCCCACATGGTGATATCTGCATTGGCTTTACCCCAGATGAAGAAATTGGCCGTGGCGCAGACCTATTTGATGTTGAGAAATTCAATGCCAAGTGGGCTTATACCATTGATGGTGGGCCAGTTGGCGAATTAGAGTATGAAAACTTTAACGCTACTAGTGCCGATGTAATTTGTCATGGTGTAAATGTTCACCCAGGTACTGCTAAAGGTAAGATGGTTAACTCCATGAATATCGCGGCTCAATTTCAAATGATGATGCCCGCAGATGAAACACCAGAAGGCACCGAAGGCTATGACGGTTTCTATCACCTAAAATCAATGGAAGCAGGCGTTGCAAAAACTGAGCTTGGTTATATCGTTCGTGATTTTAGCCGTGAAGGTATGGCTGATCGTAAAGCCTTTATGCAACAAAAAGTCGATGAGCTAAATACAAAACTAGAAAAAGGCCGTGTTGAACTGATTTTAACTGACAGCTACTTCAATATGCGTGAAATGGTAGAGCCTCACCCACACGTAATTGAATTAGCAAAACAAGCAATGACTGCTTGTGACGTACAACCTGATATCAAGCCAATTCGTGGCGGGACTGATGGCGCTCGTTTATCTTTTATGGGTTTACCTTGCCCTAATATCTTTACGGGTGGTTATAACTTCCACGGTATTCATGAATTCATTACGATTAATGGCATGAAACAAGCCGTTGATGTGATCGTAAAAATTGCAGAGTTGAACGCTATCAACAATAAGTAATTCATAACACTATTTCTAAAATATAAAAAATGCCCGATGATTACTCAAATCATCGGGCATTTTATTTTACGTTATTATATTACTTATACGCAGACTTCAGGCTCTGGTTGTAATACCTTTTCAACCTTCACCGCTGCAACTTTAAACTCAGGGATCTTGGCATGAGGATCGAGTGCAGTTGTGGTCAATTTATTCGCCGCCGCTTCTACAAAGTGAAACGGTACAAATATCACCCCTTCTTGCATACGTTTAGTCACAAATGCAGGAGCTTCAATCGTGCCACGACGTGTTGATACTCGAACCATTTCACTGTTTGAGATACCTAAACGCTCAGCATCTGCCACACTCATCATGGCACGAGGCCCAGCAAGGTTGTTCAACCCTTTAGTTTTACGTGTCATGGTGCCTGTGTGGTACTGCTCCAATAAGCGACCCGTTGTAAGCACTAATGGGTACTCTTCATCAGGCAACTCAGCCGCATATCTAAATGGAACCGCTGCCATTTGACCTTTACCACGTAAGAATTGCTGATTATGCATGATACGAGTTCCTTGTGGATTCGCGTCATTGCATGGCCATTGAAGTCCATTTTTACCAATCGCATCCCAATGCATGCCTTGGTACTGAGGCGTCACTTGAGTTATTTCTTCAGTGATGTCTTCAACCGATTGATAATTCCATTCACCACCCATTGCATTGGCAATCTCTTGAATTATCCACCAATCTTCTTTCGCTTCACCCGGAGGGTTAACTGCCGGAGAAATACGCTGAACACGACGCTCAGTATTGGTAAAGTGACCCGCTTTTTCCGCAAATGAGCACGATGGTAAAATCACATCAGCATAAGCTGCAGTTTCAGTCATGAAGATATCTTGTACAACTAAGAAATCTAACGTCTCTAAACCGTGAATTACGTGCGCTTGGTCAGGATCACTCAATACTGGGTTCTCGCCCATAATGAATAAGCCTTTGACTTGCTCATGGCACGCCGCATCAATGATCTCAGTTAACGTTAACCCTTTCTTGCTTGGCAAGTTTGGCTTATTCCATGCTTTAACAAACTTCTCGTAAACTGCAGGATTATCCACTTTTTGGTAGCCAGGGAAATCCGTTGGTAATGCGCCCATATCACACGCACCTTGCACGTTTGATTGACCACGAAGCGGGTTAATACCACCGCCTTCAATACCAATATTGCCACACAACATTTGCAGGTTAGCAATAGAGCGAACATTGTCATGCCCTGTCGTATGCTGCGTAATACCCATTGAATAGTAAATAGCAGTACGCTTGGCTGTACCAATATAACGCGCCATTTCAATCACATCTTGTGCTTTTACGCCTGTGATTAATTCAATTTTCTCAGGTGAATATGTCTCTGACATTACCTCTGCTTTCAGCTCATCAAAGCCTTCAACACGTTCAGTAATGTACGCTTGGTCATGCCAGTTATTTTTGATGATCTGCTGCATAATACCGTTAAGTAACATCACATCCGTACCCGGACGTTGCGCTACATACAGCTCAGCGTGATCAGAAATATCCACTTGCTTAGGATCGGCGACAACCAAGCGCGCACCGTGATGACGGATGGCTTGTTTAATGTGAGAAGCAATGATCGGGTGAGCAGATGTCGTATCTGAACCAATAATAAAGATCAGATCAGAATGTTTGATACTTGGAATATCATTGGTCATCGCACCACTGCCGATAGACGCTTCTAAACCCGTTACGGTTGTTGAGTGACATAAGCGCGCACAATGGTCGAGGTTATTGGTTTCAAACTCACGACGTACCAACTTTTGAAACGCGTAGTTATCTTCATTGGTCGTTTTTGCAGATGAGAACCCCGCTAATGCATTACCACCATGCTGAGATTTAATGGCACTGAACTTATCAGCAACTAATGTGATCGCCTCTTCCCAGCTTGCAGGAACTAACTCACCATTTTTACGAATTAATGGCGTTTTTAAGCGTTCATCACTGCTAACAAAATCAAAACCAAAGCGACCTTTAACACATAACATGCCTTCGTTCACCGGAGACGATTTCGCCCCTTGTACATATTTGATTTTGTTTGTTGATTCATCAACCATCATGGTTAACTTACAACCCACACCGCAGTATGTACAAATGGTATCCACTGGTTTTAAAATTTCAATTCGACCTTGAGATTTATCACGAGAATCAACCAATGCACCAACAGGACACGCTTGAACACACGCACCACATTGCACGCAGTTCGAGTTACCCATGTCATAACCGTGTTCAAAACCTGCACGACATTCAGGGCGAGAGGCATTGGTACCATCTTCATTTTTCATGAAGCTTAATACGCCATGTACGCCTTTCTCATTACACGCTTCAACACACTGACCACAGCTGACACAACGGTTCGCATCAAACACAATGAATTCAGAGCTAGTATCGATAGCAAACTTCTGCTTACTTTCGTTGGTTAAATCGGTTTCATTGGCTTTGTATTCCGTTGCATAATCACGCAGCCCACAATTAGTGTTAGCTTGG
>JAAGZR010000388.1 GCA_024206155.1 Aliivibrio sp. | reverse complement strand
TATCTGATTCATGCAATCTTAACGGGGCTATCTCTATTCATCGCTGCAAGCATGGAATGGATGGCTGGCTTTGGTTTCTCAGCAGGTTTCGTTGACTTTGTACTATCAAGCCAAAACCCATTAGCGGTTAAATGGTACATGTTAATCCCACAAGGTCTTGTATTCTTTGTTCTTTACTACACCATCTTTAGATTCGCGATTAAGAAGTTTAACTTCCTAACTCCAGGTCGTGGCGAAGATATGAATAAAGATGACTCTGTAGAAGAAAATATTACTGATGTAACGAATGCCTACATTGAAGCAATTGGTGGCGCAGACAATATCCTTGAAGTAGATAACTGTATTACACGTCTACGTTTAACAGTAAAAGACTCTGGCCTTGCTGACAAAGATAAACTGAAATCAATTGGTGCTGCTGGTGTCGTTCCGATGGGTAAAGGTGGCTTACAAGTTATCATTGGTCTAGGAAAAGTTGATAAAGTCGCTGCAGAAATGAAGCTGATTTTAAAAGCCTAATATCATACTAATCAAGTAGCTAACCATTGCTTAATTAAATTGGTATAACCTCCATAATATTCGTACCAGATGTTATGGTGTACAACTCAAGAGTCTTAATTCTTCCCCCTTTAAGGCTCTTTATGATGTATTCCTATTTCATTTAACAACTCTTTTTCATTATTTATTTATCTAATTCCACTTCTTTCTTGTTACACTAAATTAATCAAATAGTTGAGATAGATTTATGAAAATACTGGTTATAGAAGATGATCAAACTACTCGCGATTTCATTGCTAAAGCTTTAGAACAAGAAGGCTTTATTGTCGATAGCTCAGGCGATGGTAAAGAAGGCTTAATGATGGCAATTAGCTGTGAATATCAGTTAATTGTGTTAGATCGCATGCTTCCTAACCTTGATGGCTTAAAAATCTTATCTGCCATTAGAGCAACTGATAATCACACACCGGTTTTGATCTTAAGTGCCCTAGATAGTGTAGACCAACGTGTTGAAGGCCTTACCGCAGGCAGTGATGATTATCTAACAAAACCATTTGCTTTAGCTGAATTACTAGCACGCATTAATATTATTCTTCGTCGTAATCGCCCTGTAGAGAACATAGTAAATGAGATAAAAATAAATAATCTCACCATTAATTTACGATCTCAAAAAGTAATGATTAATAACACTGCGATTGCTCTGCAAAATAAAGAGTTTGTATTATTACGCTTTCTTGCAGAGCACGTTAATGAAGTTGTCTCTCGCATGCGATTATTTGAAGCGGCATGGGATTATCATTTTGACCCAAAAACCAATGTTATTGATGTTCATATTGCTAAATTACGTAAAAAATTAGAACACGGTGGTGCTGGTGATTTAATAGAAACGGTACGTGGAGCTGGCTATGTTATTAGACAAGCGTGATGAGCTCTATCGTTCATCCATCTTAAAGCTATTAATCTGGTTTGCGGTTGGCTTATTCTTGATGATGGCGTTATTGCTATATCAACTTTATTCAACCTCTTTACACCTATACAGCCAAAACCTTGATGAATGGTTACGTGGAGAAACTTCACAACTTCAAGCTATCGCAAGTGCAGAAGGCATTGAGGCTGTTCAGCAAAGCATTAATAATAGCAAAGAAAGTAATCGTTATATTTACCATATTGCCAATCATGCAAGTCCTTCACCAACAGACACTTCAGCAACGTCCTACCCTGTTATTGCTCAAATAAAACAATATCAAGCCTATAAGGATTTACCCAATATGCGGGCAACGACAGTTGAGCTTCCTGATGGTTCTGAATTAATTATAGGTATTGATCAAGAGCGTTATTTAAGCTTTAAAAAGAAGCTAGACTCCTCTGTTATTTGGGGTACTTTTTTCCCCTTTATCGCTTTATGCTTAATCGCAATCCTAATTGCCGTATACATTCTTAAACGATTAAACCTTGTTAATCAAACCATGAACCGAGTGATGCTAGGTGAGCGCAACGTTCGTTTAAAAGTGGGGCCAGATATGAATGAATTTGATTTACTGGCTTTGCATTTGAATAATATGCTAGAGCAAATGGAGCAGAGTGAATCTAAACTTAAATCCTTAACCGTAGATATTGCTCACGATTTAAGAACCCCAATGGGACGCATTAAGTTACGTATTGAAGATCTTTTATATGATAATACCGTAAGCGATTATCATCAGGATAAATTAGAAAATATACAATCTGATTTTTCCCTTCTGCTTGATACTTTCAATGGCATGATGGAGTTATATCACTTAGAAAATGGCGGAACGCCTGTTAACAAACAGCAGTGTGAACTCAGTAAAATAGTTCAAGATGCTATCGAATTTGCAGAGCCTACCGCATTAGATAAGCAACAAAAGTTATATTTGACTATAGAGATGCCCTGCCCCTTATACGCCAACCCAAGCCTGCTTTTTCGTGCTGTGTTTAATATCATTGACAATGCGATTAAATATACCCATGAAGGCGGGGTAATTGAAGTGATTGTCGACTGTTTTGGTGTTGTGGTCGCCGATAATGGTATGGGAATAAAACCAGAGGATAGAGAAAGAGCATTAGATCAATTAGTGCGTTTAGATCCTAGCCGAACTGAACATGGCTTTGGTTTAGGCCTTGCTCTGGTGAAGACGGTAATGAAGATACACAGTGGAAGAATAAGCCTAAGCGATAATTACCCAGGCCTGAGAGCACGTTTACTATTTGATGAAACCGTAAACAAGTAATTATATTAACGCAATACGTTCCAAGCTTCACACATAACTCTGAACTTATCCGCATCACCCGACTCTCTATCTGGGTGATGCTGCATAGCCAATTTACGCCATTGTTTGCGTATATCTTTTCCTGTCGCACTTTCTGATAAACCAAACAATTTTAATGCTTGAATACGATCCATCGATGAAATGGCATTAGAGCCGCCTAAGTAGCGACGATAATTACTCCAGAACTCGTTTAATAAGCGTTTAACCTCATCTTCTTCAACTTGGTAGTTTGTCCATTCTAAATAATATTCTCGAAGTGGATGTGTGGTATCAATAGCCTGTGTTGACCCTTCTGTTTCTACCAGCGAGAACAACTGTATGTTCATGGCTTCGACTTGCAACCATTGCTCTGGATGCAACTCAGTTTGAAGTTGATAAAGTGCATTCATGATCAAAAAATTACGCTTAAACAGATCTTTATCCGGGCTCTCATCAAGCTGTGTTAATAAGCCTTTTTCGATCAAATGAGAAGATAGCGTATGAACTTTCCATTCTTGCCCTGCTTCTTGTAATACTTCAAATAAGGGCCAAACTAATGGGTTTTCAAACTGGCCATCGGTTTTATCTAAATGCTTATCCGTCATTTCTTATGCTCTAGTTGTTTAATTAACGCATTAAGATTCCAAGCACAAAATAAATTAAAGAGAATCACAGAACTCATAATTATAGCCATTCTTACCCATGGTTGTTCAGTTGCCAAGCGATATTCTGCGATGTGGTAGATAGTAGGAAGCCACACAACAAAGACTCCAATAACAAGACCTGCTTGTAACATTCTAAACACAAATTCTTTATTCAAAAACAGAGTAAAAGGAAGTGCTACAAGCGCAGAAACAACAATCATATTCCCTTCTCGTAAAAAGTGAGCAGCCATTATCCAATACGCTAAAAATACAATCATTATTCGCCACATTAATTAGACCCTCTATATTTATTCATTTAATCCTGTAATGCTTTAATTATACCTTTTAGAACTCATTGCTTCTTAGGTATCAATCATAAAAAATGGCAGCCATTTCTGACTGCCATTTTATTTACAAACTTAACTACTATTCAGCTAATTCTGCGTCTTCTAGTGTTTGTTGAGTACGACTTGCTGCCGACTCTTGCCCGAAGCCTTTAAGACCGACCACATGAACGTGCTCGCGATCTTTAAAGATCTTACGAACCAGTTTATAAGTTGTCCCCTTCTCTGGGCTGATGTTCTCTGGTGCTGCGATAAGAAGTTGCATGTCCAGACGGTCACACAATTCAAATAACGTAGCGATAGATTTACCATCTAGACGTGCCGCTTCATCCAAGAATAATAGACGACAAGGCATAATGTCTTTACTACGAAGACGACGAGACTCCTCTTCCCAACTTTGGATAACCATTAATAAGATCGCTTGACCTGTACCAATCGCCTCACCTGTTGATAATGCGCCCGACTCTGCTTGTAGCCAACCATCAGATCCACGGTTTACTTCAATGTTTAGTTCAAGGTAGTTACGGTAATCCAGTAACTCTTCACCTAGTGTTTGTGGTGAACGTTGACCAACATCGATATGTGGGTTAATACGTTGGAACAGTTTCGCAATTGCTTCTGAGAACGTAAAGCGAGGATTACCAAACAAATCTTGGTGCTGTGCTTGATGTTCAGACAGACCCGCTAGTAGTGTCGCGTGCGTTTCACGAATACCTACGTTTAGACGAACACCCGTTACTTGACCAAAACCAATTTGTGATAAACCTTGGTTCAACATACGAATACGGTTTTGCTCACGCTGAATGGTCTTACGAATGATGTTCGCAACACTTTCAGAGCTTAGTGCTAAACGGTTTTCACGAGACGTCAGCTCTTCAGTCAGACGACCAAGCTCAGTTTCCATCTCTTCAATTGCTTCAACTGGATCATCAGTATGGATGATATCTTGACGAATACGCTCACGAAGATGTTGGTATACCGCAATATAGAACAGAACTTTACGCTCTGGCTTACTTGTATCTTCAGAGGCACGTAATGAATCACGTAAGTCTTCATTATCAGCGACAGCTAAACGAAGCGCACCTAACGATTTATCCGACATTGAACGCAGTTCTTCTGCACTTAAGTACGCAAGCTCACGTTTATGCAGACGACGTTCTACATCATTCTCACGAGCTAAGCGTAGAACTGAACACCAGCCCGCTTTTGCGTTAACCACAAACGTACGTAGCTCTTTGTACAGTTTTTCAACTTTACGTGATTGCTTAACTAGACCTTTAATCTCAAGTTCATTTGAAGTGATGCCTTTTTCTAGCTCGCTCTTACGGCCACGAGAGCTGTGTAGACGCTCATTTAGCTCACTCTTACGTACTTCAGCACGCTCTAATGCACTGTGATCTGCATGAACACCAAGTTCTTGAAGTTCACGTTTAAACTCTTGAACCGTTTCTTGTTTTGCTTGATGCGAACTCTTAAGCGATGCCATTACTTGGTTGTATTGGTTTGCTTGAGATTGAGCTTGTTTCTGCTGCTCTTTCGCTTTAGCACGCGCTTGCTCTGCTTGTACTAATTTAGCTTTGAGTTGTTCGTTTAGTTCACTGCTCTTATTAAGCAAGGCAACCGCATCTTCATAACCAAAATGATGGCGACGTTCAACCAAATCAGAAATAGCAAACAACTGTGCTTTCAGGCTTTGTAGCTGTGCATCAATTTGTTCATGCTCTGCTTTTAGTGCATCAAATTGCTCAGGGTCTACTTCTAATGCACGTTGCAGTGTTTCTAGCTCTGCAATCGCTTTACCATTTTGACGTAAGAAACTTTCTGCTTCTGATACTTGTTCAACTTGAGCACTGATCTCTTCAAAACGCTCTGTGATGGTTTCATCTTCAAGCACATTGATATGAGGTGCGATCTTAGCAAGTTGAGATAACGCTTCTTTAGACGCTGAAATTTGTGATTTATGCTGTTGCTCTGTCGCAACTAATTCTGTTAACTGACGGCTAACTTGTGCTAGTTGTTCACGTGCTTGTTTCAATTCAACTTCTGGATCCGCATCAAATGCCACAGCAAGGTGTGTTGATACGAAACCATTAAAGCTTTGGTACAGACGCTGTAATTTTTGTGAATCAAACGCCGCTTTTGCGTGTTCTTCAACGGCAATCTCACGTTCTTCACGTAACGTATCTAAGCGTTGTTCACGAGCAGCACGACCAAATAATGGCAATTCAGGGAAACGAGAGTAACGCAATTGACGATCATTTAAGTGAACACAAACGGCATTTTCCATTTCATCAGCATCAAATACGCTGTCATCAAACGCGTCAATGTCGCCTTCAATGATGTAAAGATCATCTGGGCAATCTTCAAGATCAACCAGTTTTTCTTTAATACCAGAAAGATCAGAGACAACAATAGCGTGACGACCTGGACCGTAAAGTGAACTGAAGTACGGTGCATCACTTAACGTAATATCATCATAAATTTCAGAAAGCAGTACGCCGCCTAATGTATCAGCAAGACCTTTAAGTCGTGCATCGCCACTACCGCCTGGAGCTGCTAAACGCTCAATTTCAGATTCTAACTCTTCTTTACGAGCAGCTAGACGATCTTTCTTTGTCGACAATACACGCTCATTTTCTAGCGTTTCTTGCATTTGGCTGATAACCATTTGGCTATCTTCTAGTTCAACACCACATTGATCATTCAATTTGTGTAGAGCATCATTTGCTGCAATCCATTTAGGTGCAATAGACTCTAAACGGTGAGCTTCTGAACGGTGTTGCTGTTCTTGGCGTTTTAGCTCTGAACGTTTATCAACGATGTTTTCCTGCTGCTCTTGAACGGTTTCAAGCATCTCTTCATGACGTGCTTGCTCTTCTTCAAGAACCATTTCAGAATCAATCGTGATATTAAAACGTTTTGCGTATTCTTCAGCCAGTTCTTGAGCTTGACGTTGCAGTCGAACTGCACGCTCAAGATCTTTGTATTGTGCTTTAAGTTGCTCTGCACGCTCTGCAATATTGTTGAACTGGCGAGCTTGTTCAATTAAAGCTTTTGCCTTATCTGATGCTTCATTACGCTCAACATGACCTGCAATTGAAGTTACTAATGCTAAGCCGCGTTCAAACTGTTGAACTGCCGCAGAAGAAAGATCCAACTTATGTTTAATCGCAAGTAATGCGGTAGTTTGAAGTTCTTCTTTTGCTTTTAATTCGCTTTGAAGATCAATGGCATTATCTTGAGTTAACGAATCATTTGCTGTTAATTGCTGCGCTTTTTCAAGTGCTTTAACCGCTTGTTGGTATTGAAGCGCACGAGTTTGCTGCATATCCAACGCTTGTTGGTAATCAGCAAGTTGTGTTTTAAGGCTATCAACTTCTTCTTCAGTTAATTGTGCTTGCTCTTCAGCCATGGCAAGTTGTTCTGCGGCTTCTTCCACCACCATCACTTGCTCTTCCAGACGCTCAGTTAACTCTTCTAGATCTTCAGAATAACGTTCAATCTTCTCTTGCTGACGAACCGCAGTTTGTACTAATTGAAGATGATCTGATGCTGCTTGATAATCTTGCTCAAGGCCTGATTCAGAATCAGTCAATAGCTCTAATTCACCCTGCATATTGTTCAGTACAGAAGATAAACCGACTAAGCTATTTTGTGCATTCATTAACTCAACGCGGTGCGTTAATGTTTGCTCGACTTTATTACGACGATCATTCGCATGACGCATATAATCTGAAGCAACATAATTCGTTGATTCTGTGATGAGGTGCTTGAATAGATCACGATCAGACTGAGTCGTCTTAATCGCTTCTAATGTCATACGGTTTTCACGCAGTGCTGCTTCCATATCTTGGAAGGCTTTCTTAACACCACCATTTTGTGGCAGTAAGTAATCACGTAATGAACGCGTGATCGCACTTGAGATACCACCGTAT
Organism: Aliivibrio sp.; assembly: GCA_024206155.1. Classification (GTDB taxonomy): domain Bacteria; phylum Pseudomonadota; class Gammaproteobacteria; order Enterobacterales; family Vibrionaceae; genus Aliivibrio. The sequence continues at coordinate 2,180 of JAAGZR010000388.1, read as the reverse complement.
AAAGACGCTTCGATTAAACGATAGAACTTAGAACGATCGCTTGTGTTACGAAGTTTCTTCGGTAATACACCGTAATCAAACATTTGAGCGTGGTAGTCAGTTACTGAATTAAACGCTTTAAATTGAACGCCTTCGTACTGTGAAACAATGTCTTTTACTTCATTGATTTGACGAACACGAGCTTGATTATCAGACACCGACTCAATCATTAAATCCGTTGGTTTTACATGGCTTGGTAAACCAACAACAATAAATGGTTTGATGTCTACTTTCTTATCACGACCAGCTACTTGCTGTAATTTAACAGCAAAAAGAACACGTTGATTACGAGAGTTTACAACGTCTAATGCTGCATAACATGCACCCGGCTTTAATTTACCGTGTAGACCTTTGTCACGAGAAGCTTGTGAGCTACCCGCTTCAGTTGTGTTACGGAAATGCAGTAGTGACTGATCAGGAATAAGCGTGGTAATAAACGCCGCCATTGTGGTCGACTTACCCGCACCGTTACCACCAGAAAGTGTGGTTACTAGATTATCAATGTCAAAAGTACGGGCAAAAAAGCCATTCCAGTTAACCATGGTGAGTGATTGATATTTACCACGTTCAACCATACTCATAGATCACCTTCCAATTCTAATTCATGTTGCTCTTCAGCCGGTTTTTCGTTGTTATCTATATCAAGATCCAAACTAGATTGGCTTGCTTCTTCTTGATGAACAACCACCGCTTCACCATCACGGATTAAACGTAATTGTGCTTCTTTCATGTCATCGCTTGTACGTACATCGGCACCAAAACGGAAAACCGCTTCACTGATACGAAATTTACCTTGCTCACCCACTTGAATGATCATACCTAATCGCTTTAAACGGCGCAGTGAAGTACGAACTTTATCAAACAGTTTTTCTTTATCTAAATCAGAACCAGAAGCACGATTTGTTACTAGCTTCATCAACTTTTGTTCGTCAGCTAATACTAATAGCTCATCGAACAATTCTTGGTTAGTAAAGATACCCTCGTGAGCCAAACGCTCTGGACTTAGGTATAAGAAACACAATACTTTACCAACAAGCATGTCGATTTCAGCCAATACACTACGCGCAATGAAAGACGTTGAACGTGGACGCAAATAGAAAAAGCCTTCAGGAGCTTTTACAAGTTCAGCGTTATAGCGTTGATAAAATAGGCCTAATTCATGTTCAAATTCACACAGTAGTCCATGATTATCTAAATCTTCACTGGCTATATGACGGCCAGAACGTAATAAACTGTCTAGCTCTGGGAATAATGGATTAGCAATTGCTTTTGCTAACTTCTCAGGCATAAATTCTTCAATATTTGTCAATGACATTTGCTTGTACCTTCGCACCGAATTCGTTAATAGATTGCCAATCAGGTTGAACGGCTTGGAAATCGGCTTCTGAATAACCGAGACGCACCGCTTGATCTACCACTAGGCGGGCAAGATCAAAGTGCTGAGAATATGGGTATGTCGCTAGGTAATTCTTAAGAATAGTACCTAACTCAATAGCTTCGCCCGTATCTTTATGATGTTGAAGCATCTCTGCTACACGCTCTGCAAGAATATCGGTGATAACACTTAATTCTTCGTATTCCATTTCATCTGGAACAATACCGGTTACTTCATCATCACGCAGCATCAGTGCCTCATCACGCATATCACGTAAACGAGCAGCATCTGCATAAGTCAGTAGCCAAGGTGCATCAAAGTAACTTTTAACAGAATCACGTAAACGCTGACTGAATGCTCGGTTCTTATCCATATCAATAGCGGTACGGATAAACTTATGCACATGTCGATCATAACCAATCCAAAGATCAATTGCTTGCTGACCCCAACTTACGATACGGTCTAACTTCATTTGCAATGAATACAATAGAGCATCAATAAACTCGAGCTCTTCATTACCATAAACAATTTCTTGAATATTCAACAATTCTGTTTGAAGTTGATCACCCGCAGCCTGCAGTGAATCCTGCAGTTCACGCAAGTTACCTGATGTTTCATCGAGTAATTTTTCACAGCTAGAAATCGCTTCACGCCAATTTTGATTTAATAGTTCCGCAATTTCTTCTTTTACTGATTGCTGTTGTTCATCCATAACACGTTGGTTTAAATCGATACGATCAAAGATCTCACCTACTGAGTATTTCAG
>JAAGZR010000387.1 GCA_024206155.1 Aliivibrio sp. | reverse complement strand
TGCAAAGCAACAGAGTTATCTTTGACACCATCAAGAGAATGTCACAAGATGATTTGTACATTGATACTATAACCGTGACAGAAAAGCTGAAGGCAGATGGCAACGAAAACATATCAGGTGGTTATTTTTATATTTCAGAACTACCAAGAGCTGTCACAAGTTTGGCGCTAACAACTGTGCACGTTAACCTTGTAAACAAAATAGCTACAACAAGAGAAATAATAACAACAGCGCAACAGGCGATTGAACATTCTGAAAACCTTGATCCAAACGAATTAATCGAAATGATAGAAAACAATTTAAGAGCTATCACTTCAAAAGATACAGGCAAGGAAGTTAGTCACATTTCAGATTTTGGTGAAAACTGGGCTGATAAACTAGATCAACGTGTAAACAGTGGAGGCGCTATAAGCGGATTAGAGACGGGAATATCTCAACTTGATGAAAGACTATCAGGTTTTGATTTAGAGGGCTTAATCGTGCTTGCTGGACGTCCTAGTATGGGTAAAACATTAATGGCTCAGACGATAATGGATTTTGTAGGCGGTCAGGTACAAAAAAACTGTTTATTTTTCTCTATGGAAATGAGCGACAAGCAAGTTTATGAAAGATTCATCTCAAAAACATCAGGCGTATGCCCTAAAAAAATAAGAAGCGGTAAAGGGCTTGACGATCAAGATTGGGGCAGACTAAC
>JAAGZR010000386.1 GCA_024206155.1 Aliivibrio sp. | reverse complement strand
GCTACAATAAACACTAGCACATCATACTTCTTAGCAAACATTTCTATCTTAGTTAGATACTCCATGGTGTACCTGTTGACGTCTTCTGTCTTACAATCAACGTCTCGTACTTTATTAAACGGATCTATAACAAGGCATTTAATACCTTTGCGCTTAACAAGCTCAGCACCTTTACGCAACACAGACTCAAGCGTGTAACGTTCCATATCAATATGAAAAAAGTTATCGTTACAATGTTCAGCTACTTGTCTCCACTTGTCTGTACCGATATCCTTCTTAGAAGGCATATCTCCCCAGACTTTACGCATTAGCTTATGAGCATGTAAATATGTCGGCGCATTTTCTGGACTAGCGAATGCTGTCTTCCAACCATAATTAGCGTTGTACCCAACAACCATTTGATCGACAAAGTCACTCTTGCCGGAACTAGGGATGCCAGTGACAGTAATAAATTGACCAGTGTAAGTCGAAAATATATCATCAAAATTTGGTAAGCCAACTTGATATCCTGGTTTAAAGCCATTCGTAACAAAGTCGGTAACCTCATTTTCAATATCCCTGAACGTCGTAACATTCTCAAGCGGTACTGGTCTTGCTCTTGAAATACGCTCTGCCAGTTTTTCTTTTCCATACTTAATTAAATATTCATTAGCGTCTTTACACTCTTCGAAGTCTGCTAAGAAACAAACTTCAGCACCTAGTCTTCTAACTAGTTCTTGTTGTAATGCTTGACCAGCATCATCAGAGTCAACAGCTAGTATTACTTTTTCTTTATCTTCAAAGTAATCAATACAATTATCTAGGTAATCTAGGTTGTTTGTATTAAGCGTTGCTCCGTTTGGAACTGATATAGCATTTTTAATACCAGCTTCATACAAAGCTAGCACGTCCATTTCGCCTTCAGTTATTACACAGTGATCATAACCAACAATACTGTTGATATTGTAAAATACTTTTTCAGCTCCTTTGTAAAGCTTAAAGTTTTTACGACCGTCTCTGTATTTTATATTGATGAGTTGATCACCCATTATATAATTAAACTGAATTGTATTCTCGGTTTTACCGGTCTGTGGCATCCACTCAGGACCTTGCCCGACTTTTAAATCGTCAAGAGTCCTTTGTGATATACCTCGTGATTCAAACCATTCAGTTACTTTGTTTTCAACAGGTAAGTACTTAGTTACTTCAGGTCTAACATAGACCTTCTCACTAGCACCTTTACGTTGATACGTATGTAACTGAAAAGTTGTATTACAATTATGACAAGTACCGAGACCACGTTCCCAATCATAGCTAGCACATTCGGCTTTCTGGTTTTTGGGTTGTCTACCATGAGAACACAACGGGCATACGCCCTGTGATTTGCCCTCTTTAAGACCGTAATGATTGAACTCGTCAATCAAAAATCCATTGATCTCTGTTGTCTGCATTTAATTAATCTTCTATTAGTGTTACATTACCATCACTATCTGTGTTGATACTAATGTAATCGTTTTCATCTACCAATCTTCTAAACATTTAGGGCATATGTCGCAGTAGTCGTGATCTTCCTGCGACATTTCCTCATTACACATTTCGCACAGTGGCATTAGAACGGCAAGTCCTCTTCAACAGCTGCCGGCTGTGGTGCTTGCTGCGGTTGATCATCACGTGGCGCTGCGGCTACGTTATCACCGTTAGTCCATACTACCTGTACATTACCAAGGTAAGTCTTCTTTTCTTTAGCGTCTCGCTCTTCTTTTGTTTGTGCGACAACGATAGGACCTTGGTTACCAAACTGATCTGTTTCGTCATTGATAGTTATTGTTATCGGTAAGTATTTACCTTTCTTACCTGGAATAATTTTATCCTTAGGTATTTCAGATAGGTTAATACTTGCTTTAATTATACTTGCCATTATGCGTAGTTATTGATTTGGTTAAACATGCGCTGCAACTG
>JAAGZR010000385.1 GCA_024206155.1 Aliivibrio sp. | reverse complement strand
AAGAGCAAGCAAGAATCACTATTGAAGATACAGGCTTATAATGACTGATAAGCTAGTGCAACAATCATCAAGGCACGCTGTATACGTGCAGCGCTTTGGTGGCCACTTAGCTAATTTGTTTGATCCATACATGGATGAGCTAATAAGCAAGTTACGTGAAATCATGGCAAAAGCACCAGATACAACGCAAGATATGCGAGAGATAAACCGTATCATTGCCGAGTATAGAAAGGCATCTTTAGTTATCTATGGCGAATATAATGATGACGCTTTGCTAGAGCAGTTGGACGAGTTTGCCATAAGTGAAGCGGAGTTTGCTCAAGACGGACTACAGGACGCAATAGAAACACCAGACTTTGAAACAACAAGACCGAGCAACACACAGATACTAGCAGCGATAAAAACAAAGCCTTTAGTGTTTCCAGACAGCCAGCAAACTGCAATGCTAGCTCCATTCATTAAAGGGTGGGAACGAGGTCAAATAGATAAGGTTAATAATATTATCCGTACTGGCTTTATTACCGGCAAAACTAGCCAACAAATTGTTCAAGATATAGCTGGCAAAAACGGTTACCTTAAAAACCAAAATATGAAGTCTATCAAGACGATGGTAAGAACTGCAACCAATCAAATTTCAAACGTAGCTAGGCAAGCAACATACCAGGACAATGACGATATTGTTATTGGCTATGAGTGGGTTTCTACTCTAGACGTTAGAACAAGTTCAATTTGCCGATCTTTAGATGGGACAATATATAAATACAATGACCCAAAACGAAGAGAACCTCCGGCGCATCCTAATTGCAGGTCAACCACTGCTCCAGCATTAGATGCAAGATTTAATATTGATGACGACCCAGAAACGAGAGCATCGAAAGGCGTAGAGGGCGGTCAACAGGTTGACGCTAATAAGACATATTATTCTTGGCTAAAAGAGCAAGGCGGACAAGGCCCTAAAGGGCGTGCGTTTGTTGAGGATGTTCTTGGCAAAGAAAGGGCTAAATTATTCCTTGATGGTGGATTATCTGTAGAAAGGTTTAAAAGGCTAACCATAGATGAATTGTTTCAGCCTATCCCGTTGGAGGAATTAAGGAAAAAACAATCACTACAGCTAGCATTTGATAAAATTGGCTAATTTGACCAAATGTTAGGCAAGTAGTAAAATGATTATATTCGCTAATAGTTAGCGGAATTACTCAAAGAGTAATCAAATGCCTAAAGGGTTTAAAAATGTTAAAAGATTTTGATCAAGACTTAGCTAGCCTGGACTTACCTGACGAAGTTAAGCAACAAATTTTAGATAAAGCTAACGAGCGAGCGAACGGCTTAGTTAATAAAAACAGCGAATTACTCGACAAGTTAGACAAGAATAAGAACAACTTTAATGCTAGCGTTTCAGAGCTTGAACGATTAAAACAATTCGAGCAAGCAGCATTACGAGAGCAAGAAGAAGCTAAAGGCAATTATCAGCAAGCGCTAGAAATGGCAAAGACTGAAAGCCAGAAGCAAGTGGATCAATATCAATCGCAACTGCAAGAGAAAGATTCACTACTAAACAAATTATTGATTGAAGATGGCTTGAACAAGGCACTGGACGCGGTGAATGTTAATCCATCTTTAAAAGCTGGGGCTGAAGCGATGCTACGGTCTAAAGCGCAATTAACCGATGGTAAAGCCATGATCGGTGAAAAGTCACTAAGTGATGCAGTAAAAGAATGGGCTAATTCAGATACAGGTAAAGCGTTCTGTTTAGCACCAGAAAACACAGGCGGTGGAGCTAATGGTACTCAACAAAATTCAAGTGCTAACGGCAAAATGACCGACTTTCAAAAACGCTTGCAGGCAGCAGGCTTAAAAACTTAAAGGTAAAAAATCATGGCTTTAGACAATATGGTAATTTATAACGAGCAAATCCGATTACGTACAATCGAATTACTCGGTCAAGACTTAGAGAAGTTCAATGCGGCTTCAGGTGGTACAATCGTTCTAGACATGGGCCGCTGGATGGGCAACTATTCACGCGAATCATTCTTTGACACTTTAGCTGGCGCACAACGCCGAGTTAACCGAAACGGTGCTAATGGTTCAGCAAGTGCCACTGATTTATCAGAATCGGAATTGGTTGGCGTAAAAGTAGCTGGCGGCTTTGGTCCTGTCCAGTTTGAGCCTGCGCAATTAACCTGGTTATCAGACGATCCAGAAACAGCTATCGATGTTATTTCTCAAGGTTTCGCTGATGCGTTACTAGCTGATCAACTTAACACTGTTGTGGGTTGTGCTGTAGCGGCTATTGAAAATGTACCGGCATTAGTTAACGACGTATCAGCTTTAACTTCTGGCGCTGGTGCTTTGACTCAAATCGTATTGAATGGCTCTCATGCTAAATTTGGCGACCGTTCAATGGCTTTGCGTGCTGATGTTATGACTGGCGCGGCTTATCATAAGCTAGTTGAAAAAGGCTTAGAGAATGGCGAACGATTATTTGTAAGCTCTAATGTGTTAGTTCAGTCTATTCTAGGTAAGATTTTTGTTGTATCGGATATCCCTGCTTTAACTGATGGTAATGACACTAAAGTTGTTTCATTAGTTGCATCTGGCGCTATCTGTGACAATGCATCGGACATCGTTACTAACATGGAAACGAACAACGGCGGAACTCGTATCGCTACTACATGGCAAGCTGACTACAGCTTTGGTGTTAAGCTTAAAGGTTATGCTTGGGATATTGCTAACGGTGGCAGTTCGCCAGATGACACAGCTTTATTCACTGGTAGTAACTGGGACATTGTTATGTCTGATAACAAGCATACGGCTGGTACACTAGCTATTGCTGACATCACACAGTAAAACCAACTAACTTAATCAAGGGGCTTATCGCCCCTTTTTTATAGGGGTATATTATGAAAAAGCAAAATATTGCATACGTCAAACATCCTGTTAGCAAAGAAGAAGTTAACAAGATTCGCGCTGATGGGTTTAAGGTTGTAGATTTAAAGTTTAAGCCTAGCTCTATCGGTAAGGATGACAAAGTATTTGACGGCAAGCCAAAACCTAAACGAAAGGCAGTTAAGAAGAAAGAAAGCTCAGAATAAGGGGCTTTTTTTATGTTGTCAATAGGTTATAATTATCAAGCCAGTATCAGACGGGTTACTGGCTCTGAGTAGCTACTCAACTCCCCGTCCCCAAACCCCGTCAAAACCTTACCCGTCAAGTAAGGGTTAAACATGCCAATGAACGATATTTTAATACAGATAATTCTAGCCAATGGCGGAACTGTGACCAATTCAGCAAACAGAAACGACCTTCTGCAAGACTGGTTGAACGCTTTGCAAAACTAAAGAGATTTTTATTATGATACCTAGAAATGACTTGCTAGAGCAGATACTCGAAGCGACACAAGGCGGATCTTTAACACCAGAGCAACAGGAAACACTAGATCACTTTGCTTTTAATCCAGCAACAAACAAGCTAGAGGCTGATAGAGCTATTGAGACTACCCTTAACTCTTTCTTTCTTGGCGATATACACAAAATATCTTCTGGTGGTGAAAATATATTTTTTACTAACCTAGACAGTGATGTTGATTACTTCCCGATGTGGGGCGGGATTAAAGACCAGTCTATAGTAGAAAACCAAGACGCTAGCGGGATAATTACGCCTAGCGCAAGGGTTTACTCTAACAACTTATTAAATGTAGAAGTATATGGCCCAGCCGCCTCTTCGGGTTCAGTACCTTACGCAAAAGCGTCTGCCGTTATTGCTAATCAATCAGTACATGGTCAACAAGTTATTGTCGAGGAAGCTATATCATCTAGCGACTATTTGTTTTTCGAGGTTTATTCTGGGGCTGATGATACTGGCAGGATGGCCTATGAGCAAAAATTAACAGGGCAAACGCTTTCAGTTGGTGACACGCTGACGTGGTGGTTCAATCATCCTATAGAAGGGCGAGAAGGCACCCCTATATTTACTTGTATGAAGAGGGCTGACTCAGAAGATGGCACAAGGTCTGTTTTAAGTGTTAGGGAGTCTGCGGTT
>JAAGZR010000384.1 GCA_024206155.1 Aliivibrio sp. | reverse complement strand
TACAATCGTTTCCAATAGACCCTAACATTCCACCGCCTAAATAATTTTGATAAGCGGTCATTTTTTCTCCTGGATAACCAAAGTTATCCAAACTAATTTCAACGCCTCCACCTCGTGGAGAAATTGACTCTCTTAAAATTTCAAATTTTTGTTTCATTTTATTATATTTTTTGGTGATATAAATCAGGCATATCAGCATAATCCATAGTTTCTTTGCAGTGTGGACACTGCACCTCTTCAATATTGTAGCCGTCCAATTCCATTAAAATTACATCGCCACAATTACCACACGTTACTACATTGTAGCCGTCCGTTTGCATTTCCTGGAGTATTTCAAATTGTCCTTTCATCTTATTATATCTTTAATTAAGTTAATATCAATCGTGCCGTATTGCTTATGCACTTTTTCTAAATACGCCTTGGCTTTTTTCCATTGCTCCCAGGTCGCATATCTTTTGCCGTTGTATATCAACGTGGCCTCTCTTATATCGTCAATTTCAGTTCTTACCATCTTGATCTTTTTTTCTTTTTTGGTTTCCAATAATTTTTTTTGGCCCACTTTTTTTTCATCTTTGACGTTTTACATTTTTTGTAGGCGGAGCAACTTGTTATTGTGGGCGTTGCAACCGCCAGGCAAAGCATTATTAAAATTATTTTTCTCATTATATAATTTTTATATTTCTGAATTGATAATCAAATTCATGGTCTCCAAAACATGATACGAACAGGTCTCCCATGTGGTCTCCCTCATAAAAATAATCTTCTTTTTCAGCAGGCCCGTGGTAACATTTAAAATCTAATTCTAAAGATTCAATCGTTTTAAGATATTCATCAAGCGTAAGGATTTCCGCTTCGTTTATGTTAGTTTTAATCATAACAGCAAAGGGGAATTTACCCTCGTTTCTTTTAATCTCATGCACCTGATAACTCCCGTGGTCTTCGTAGCCGTCTCCACCTATTTCATAACAAAAACTTGTAATTCCATTCTCCTGGTGGATTGTTACTTTTTCGTTTTCAAGCCTGGCTGAAACGGGCAAAGCTAATTGGCTTTGGGCCTCTAATTCAGCGTACCTTTGAGCGTCTATTTCGTTGTCGAAAATTTTAATTTGTGTCCCGTTTTCGGAAGAGTAGCCCTCTCCGTTCCAGGTATCAATTACGATGTATTCTTTCATTTTATTCATTAATTAAATTAAACTACCCCCGCCAATTAAGGCGGGACGCTTTGGGCCTAAAGTCTTTTTAAAGTCGCCCAAACGACTACTTAAACGCTCGCTTTCCCTCCTGGAATAGTATCGACCCGCTCAAATATAATAGGGCCGTAATGAAGAGGACAAAAGGACTCATTCCTATCCATTGAAGGACTCCGTCCAGGTCATTTGTTAAAATGTGTATTAAAAGCCTCATTGAACAGGTGGCAACGAATAGCCAACATAGGCCCGCAATTATTGTTTCTATTTTTCTCATGATATTAATTTTTAATTGTGTAGTTAAAATGATTTGTAATTGGTAAATAAAATTTACCTCCGATGGAAATTATATTTCCTTTGGCGTCATATTTTGTAACGTGTTGCACGTATTGACGGCCGTGGTTGTCTTTTAAAATTGTTTGTTGCATGATATTAATTTGATAAGGTTAAAAATTGTTCCAGGACATTAACTAAACTTTGCTCCCTGGAATTTAAAATTTGCTCCATTGTTTCACGGCTTA
>JAAGZR010000383.1 GCA_024206155.1 Aliivibrio sp. | reverse complement strand
CAAAATATATGACTCAACAATACTTGCTACAAATCAGGGATCGGTTAGACGAGGAGCTGCCTCAGTTAATATCAACATTGAGCACGAAGATTTTGAAGAGTGGCTTGAGATCAGAGAACCTAAAGGAGATGTTAACAGACAGTCGCTTAACCTACATCAATGCGCAGTTGTTGGTGATAAGTTTATGCGACGTCTTGAACAGGGAGATGCGGATGCTAGAGCTCGATGGAGTAAACTTATTAGAAAGCGAAAAGCAACTGGAGAACCGTATGTTATGTTTAAAGGAAATACTAACAAAGCAAATCCAAAAGCATACAAAGACAACGCGTTAAAAGTACACATGACAAACATCTGTAGTGAGATTACGTTACACACAGATGAAAGTCATAGCTTTGTTTGTTGTCTATCAAGTTTAAATATATCAAGATATGAAGAGTGGAAAAATACAAACCTTATATACGATGCTACTTGGTTTTTGGACGGAGTACTTGAAGAGTTTATACAGAAAGCGAAAGGAAAAGTTGGCTTTGCAAACTCAGTTAGATCTGCGGAAAAAGGCAGAGCGCTCGGCCTTGGCGTATTGGGCTGGCACACCTACCTCCAAGAGAAAGGATTACCATTTGAAGGTTTAT
>JAAGZR010000043.1 GCA_024206155.1 Aliivibrio sp. | reverse complement strand
TTTATGAATACTATCCCAAAAGATAACTTACGAATTAAACGTGTATTTACTGACGTGTTAAATCATTTAATTACAAGCCAAGGTCCAGGCTCTGCTCTTGAGTTTGCAATGGAAATCGTCACCTTGCTGGGTGGTAAAGAGTTAACAGCAAAACTAGCGGCAGATTTAGTGACTCTACCAAACTTAAATTACCATCAAATCTAGTAAAGCTATCTTAATGATCCAATGCCAAATCACATTGGCATTGGTATTTCCCCCCCCTAAAAACTATGCCTTTGCTTCTTGCCTCGTCGCTATAAAGGTTGCGATAAAAATAAGACTCGCCCCAATAATTTGCACGATAGTAAAACTTTCACTTAACCATAAAAAAGCAAACAGAGCTCCAAATATCGGTTCACTGCCCATTAAGATCGACACTTTCGTTGGCGACATCTTTTTCACACTGTAATTTTGAGCATAAAAAGCAAATACAGTACAAAAGAAAACAAGATAGATCGCTAATAACCAAAAAGACAAATCAAGTGGTATCAGATTAACCCATTCAAAACCATGGATGGATAAAAGCAATATTACAGAAAAAATCGACACTACACTTGATTGAATACTTGTCACCATAATCGGGTCAACGTCTTTATCGACCATCACCTTTTTAGTAAACACAACCATAACTCCCCTCAATAAGGCCGCCATTAACATTAGAATATCGCCCATATTTATAATAAGTTCGTGGGTAGTCATGTTTGTTAATAAAAGCACCCCAACGACAGAGATAATAGATAAAAAGAACAATCTATCTGTCGGTTTCTTCTTATTTACTAGCCATTCAATAAATGGCGTAAATACTACAAATAAACTAATAAGAAAAGCCGCATTAGACGCTGTCGTATTTTTTATACCATAGGTTTCACAAACAAAGATCAAAAATAAAATACCCCCTGTTGGGATAACGGATTTCCAATGCGCTATATTTTTTCGATAAATAACAATTGGCAATAAGACAAGCGTTGTCATTACAAACCGAATGACTAAGAAACTGAATACACCAGTAAATAATAACGCTTCTTTTGCCACTCCATAGCTTGTTCCCCAAAAAAACGCGACAAATAGTAGAATCACTGAAGGTAAATATTGATTAACTGGCAGCTCTCGCCCTGTTTCTATACGCCTTTCCATCGCTCTTCTCTTCTTCCCTGTGAGATAACATAAATCACATCCTTATTTGCACCAAGATACCGCAAGCTGATAAGTTAAATAATCCCTACATAAATCAAATCTTCTGTGACTCATGGACATAAATAAACTCGTCACCTTATTACCAGACATGGCCGCCTTTGTAACCGTGGTTGAGTCAGAAAGCTTTAGTAAAGCTGCGCAAGTGCTTGATATGACCCCATCAGGAGTAAGCCGCCAGGTTTCTCGTCTTGAAAAGGCTCTACAACTCACATTATTAGAAAGAACTACAAGAAAACAGACCTTAACTATCGCAGGACAAGAAACGTATAATTACTGTAAGAGCATCGTTGATAATGCTCAAGAAGTGGTTAACATTTCAGATAAAAGCAGTAGTAACATAGAGGGATTGTTAAGGGTTTCAACACCAAAAGCACTTGGAAACCAAGTATTACAACCTCTTTTTCTACAGTTTATTGAGCTATATCCCAACATAAAACTGAAAATAAAAGTGACTGATCAGTCTTGTGACCCCATTAATGATAATTTGGATGTGATATTTAATTTAACCAATCAGCCACAAGAAAATTTAATTGCCAAACCATTAGCTAAAATAGGCCTTATTCTTTGTGCAACACCTAGATACTTACAAACACATGGCACCCCTAAACACCCTTCAGAATTAGATAAACATCAATGCTTACCCCTTGGAGAGACGCAACACGATAACGAGTGGGGATTTAAACAAGGTTCAGAATATTATCAAATCAAAGTTGATGGACGCTTTGTGGTTAACCATACTGAAATGCGATTGGACGCGGTCATGCACAATCTTGGGATTGGTGTTTTTCCTAGCTTTGTTGTTCAAGAAAAACTAAAACAAGGGTTATTACTCGAAGTTCTATCTCACTGGGAAGTACAAGGCAATTATCACGGTGATATTATGATGCAGTTTTTAAGAAGTAAGCATATGCCTAATCGATTAAGAGTATTCATTGATTTTATGGTTCAACAATTTGAGACGATAAGAATAAAAAAAGAGAGCTAAGTATTCAGCTCTCTTTATCTCATTCTATAATGCTAAAATCACATGGGTTATGTTATGGGCGGTAAACTTTTACGTTCTTGTACCCATTTTCAATTAGCAATAAAGCTTGAAGACGACTCATCACACCACGCTCACAGTATAATAAGTATTCTTTAGACTGGTCTAAATCACCAAATTGGGTCGCAATCTTAAAGAAAGGAAAATGCTTAACTTCAACCCCTTCAATCTCTAATGGGTTTGCATCTTCCTCTTCTGAAGAACGAATATCTAAAACAACCACATCAGATCCTAACTCAGATACCATCTCAACTTCAGGAACTTGTTCTTGGCTTTCAGTTTCAATCGCACGAATATCCATTACGCGAGCATCATAAACCACTTGATCAAGAATAGAGAAATCAAACTTAGCTTCTTCTTTCTCTAGCTTGAATTTTTCAGCTTTAATGGTTGGTTTTTTTGAAATCACACCACAATACTCAGGCATCGTTTTAGCAAAATCTTCAGTGCCAATTTCACGAGCTAGGTTAATGATGTCTTCTTTATCCCAGTTGATAAGCGGACGAAGGATTAATGTATCTGTTACATTATCAATATGACGTAAGTTAGTCAGTGTTTGACTTGATACTTGACCTAGAGCTTCACCAGTAACCAAACCTTGGATACCTAATTTCTCGGCAACCATACCACCTGCACGCATAAACATACGCTTCAGGATAACACCCATTTGGCCATCATCAACTTTCTCAAGGATCTCAGCAACAACAGGTTCAAAATCAACAACTATGAATTTTACTTTTGCTGATGAGCCGTATTTTTTCCACAAGAAATGAGAAACTTGTTTAACACCAATTTCATGAGCTGGCCCACCTAGGTTAAAGAACATGTAATGTACTTTTGAACCACGTTTGATATGCAAGTAAGTTGAAACGCCCGAGTCAAAACCACCCGATATTAAGCTTAAAACATCTTCTTGAGTACCTAGAGGAAAACCACCAAGTCCTTTATAACGGGCAATCACTAAGTTCAGTTTTTCATTCTCAACTTCAAACTTAACCGTTACTTCAGGATTCTTTAATCGTACTTTTGCTGATTCAACCGCTTGATTTAAACCGCCACCAACATAACGCTCTAATTCAATAGAGGTAAATTCATGTGTACCACGACGTTTAACACGCACACAGAACGTTTTACCTTCAATGATTTCACGATTCATCTCTAAACATTGTTCAAAGATATCATGCATATCCGCAAAAGCACTCTGCTTAACTTCTAGTACATGGTGAATACCTGGAGTATGAGTAACAGCCGTAAGTACTTCATTACGGTATGTACCATCAAGGCCTGAAACTTCAATGTAATCACGACGGTTAATCACTTCAACGCCTTTTGTTTCGCGCTTAATGATGCTGCGTAGATTCGTTTCAAGAATACGAATAAAACGCTTACGTACTGAATCACTTTTAACAAAAACTTCTGGATGTGGCTTAACGATAAACTTCATATATAGGCTTCACTGGTGTGGAATAACAATCAAAAGGTTAGACTAAATGGATTAAAGACCTAATCTAAGGCGCAAGATTATACCGAAAAAAAAGGTGAGTTGCTAATTCAACTCACCTTTCCATTTGTTTGTTTCTTTATGTTTTACTGCTGAGTACTAGGCACTTCATCACTCTCATGCGCTTTACCTTGCATGATACTGATTTCAACTCGACGGTTACGAGCGCGCTGAGCCACCGTTTTATTAGGTACGAGAGGCTCTGTTGACGCCATTCCTCGAACACGTAAACGGTCACTTTCAAAGCCCTTCACTCGCTCCATTTCATGAGCAACAGAAACCGCACGCTGCGCAGATAAATCCCAATTAGAACGGTATAACTCCGAATCTAATGGCTGATTATCAGTATGTCCAGATACTCTAATAATCCCAGGGACATCCTTAACTAACTCACCAATTTGACGGATAAGAGGACGAAACTTAGGTTGTAAGAATGCAGATCCCGCAGGGAATGCACCCTTCTCACGAATTCGAATCACTAATTGCTGCCCCAAGTTCTCAACTTCTAAGGCACCATCATCAATTTCACGCTCTAATGCTTTTTTGATGGTTTCCTCTAACTCTTGTTGTGTTTGGCTTTGACTTTCTGACTCTGATTCACTCTGAGAGTTAGTCTGCGTTGAGGTAGAAGATGATTCTCCTCCTGTTTGCTTACCTGCATCACGTTTTGTACCACCAGCACGGTCAGACTCACCATCATGAAAATCTAATGTCTTCTGAGGGATATCTATCGTTTGCTGCATGATCACTTCAATCGGTGTTGGCTCAGGACGACCAGGTCGAAACTCTTGCGCAATAACACTGGTTCCTTTAGGTATATCTTTTACTTCTAGTACGTTTTGAACACCAAATGCAAACTTCATCGAACCTGCTATTTGCTTAAATTTCAACACATCCATTTCAGAAAAAGAAAGTAACAGTACGAAGAAACACATTAACAGAGTTGCTAAGTCAGCAAATGTTGCCATCCATAAAGGGGCACCAGGAGGACATTTGCACTTATCTTCATCTTCCATTGCTAGCTCCTAGTTTTATTCTTCACCAATATCAACAACACGCTTCTTCTCGTTTAAGTAATTACGTAGGTAACTATCAATAACACGAGGGTTCTGACCATCTTGAATAGCTAAAATACCGTCAAGGATCAAACGTCGATTTAATTTCTCTTGTTCTTTACGTAATTCTAATTTATGCGCAATAGGGAATGCGATCATATTTGAGATAACAGAACCATATAATGTTGTTAAAAGTGCAACGGCCATTGCTGGCCCAATCGATTTAGGGTCATCCATGTTTGATAACATACCCACCAAACCAATAAGCGTACCAATCATACCCATTGCCGGTGCTACATCACCAAACGCGGTAAATACACCAACACCTTTTTCATGGCGTTCGTTCGTTAACGCGATGTCTTTTTGTAATGTTGCTTTAACTACTTCGGCATCGTGTCCATCAACCAATAAGTCGATGCCTTTTTGCATGAATGAATTACTGATCTCTTTTTCTTCTAATGCTAAGAAACCGCCTTTACGAGCAGCATCGGCCATTTCAACGATCGTCACAATTAAATCAACTGGTTCGTCCGTTTTAAACATGAATGCTTTTGCCGCAATTTTACCTGCGCCAAAAAATTGGCCTACGGTAAACTTCATCAATACAACGAAGACAGAACCACCCACTACAATCAGTACCGATGTTGTATCCATAAAAATGGCTAAGCCACCGGCCAGTACCATTGCCATGATAATAAATGCAAAGCTACCAACTAAACCTATTAACGTTGCTAAATCCACAGAGCGCTCCCCTATCTTGCTGCTTGTGTTTATTTATAATGTGCTAAGCAAAAAACAAGCCATAAAAATCACCCATTTTTTTGCCGCTTATCTCTTATCGACCGAACGTATCAATGGTTTAATTTTTTTATAAAAAAAGACAACACCACCAATGGATTGTTTGAAATTTAACCCCTAATGCGTAAATTCTACTTTAATGTATCACTTTCTTACCACTTCAATTGACCCTTTACCTACTCTGAGTTACCTTTCTTGGATCATTTTAAGAGTGAAGCATTATGGCTGTAAAAAAACCTGAAAATTTATCGTTTGAAGCGGCAATTGAAGAACTGGATTCTGTCGTTAACCAATTAGAGGGCGGCGATCTGCCTCTTGAAGATGCTCTGAAGAAATTTGAACGTGGCATTGCCCTAGCTCGTGCGGGACAAGAAAAGCTGACTCAGGCTGAGCAACGTGTCGATATTCTTCTTCAAGCAGATGATAATGCTGAACTAACCCCTTTTGATACTAATGATGATTGATTCACTAAAACAACAATTACCGATTTATCAACATCGTAACATTGAACAATTGCATCAATGGCTTGATAAAATTGAAATTCAACAGCAACCTTTGACTGAAGCGATGAAATACGCATTACTTCTTGGAGGTAAACGCGCTCGTCCTTATCTTGTCTATATCACGGCAAAAATGTTAGGTGTACCTACAGAACACACTGATGCAGCAGCGGCAGCGGTTGAATGTATACACTCATACTCTTTAATTCATGATGACTTACCTGCAATGGATAATGACGATTTACGCCGAGGTCATGCTACTTGTCATATAAAGTTTGATGAAGCTACCGCTATTCTTGCCGGTGATGCCTTACAAACCTTAGCGTTTGAAATTCTAGCTAATGGTTCACTGACAGCGGATGCCGAATCTTATCGAATTGATATGATCCGCGTGTTAGCAAAAGCCTCTGGATCTTCTGGTATGTGTATGGGTCAATCTCTTGATTTAAAGGCCGAAGGGAAGAAAGTTGACTTGTCTTCTTTAGAGCAAATTCATGCCCATAAAACGGGGGCATTAATAAAAAGTGCCATTCAGCTTGGCGCATTATGTGCTGGGGATAAGGGCAAAGCAATTCTCCCTCAACTTGAAACCTATGCCGACGCTATCGGTTTAGCTTTTCAAGTTCAAGATGATATCCTAGATATTACTAGCGATACCGAAACTCTCGGAAAACCTCAAGGTTCTGATCTAGAATTAGAGAAAAGTACTTACCCTGCCTTACTTGGCCTTGATGGCGCTCAACAGAAAGCAGAGCAATTGTACCAAACCGCAATTGAAGCATTGAATGATATCCCTTATAACACGGATGCAATGCAAGCGTTCGCCCAATACGTCATTGAGCGTAAAAACTAAAACAGATAAGCGCTAATATTATGTCATTAGATATTTCAAAATACCCGATTCTGGCTTTGGCAAATACACCAGATGAATTACGCTCTTTACCTAGAGAAAGCCTGCCTGCTTTATGTGATGAACTACGTACTTACCTACTAAATTCAGTAAGTAAAACGAGCGGACATTTAGCGTCTGGTCTTGGCGTTGTTGAGTTAACCGTTGCTTTGCATTACGTATATAACACGCCTTTTGATCAGCTTATTTGGGATGTCGGGCACCAAGCTTATCCTCATAAAATCTTAACGGGTCGCCGTGAACAATTATCTACTATTCGCCAAAAAGACGGATTACACCCATTTCCATGGCGTGGTGAGAGTGAATACGACGTATTGTCTGTAGGGCATTCATCTACCTCAATTAGTGCCGCCTTAGGTTTAGCTATTTGTGCTGAAAAAGAACAAGAGAACCGTAAGGTCGTTAGTGTTATTGGTGATGGTGCAATCACAGCAGGCATGGCATTTGAAGCCTTAAACCACGCAGGTGATATTCACCCAGATATGTTAGTTGTCTTAAATGATAATGAGATGTCAATTTCTGAAAACGTAGGTGCTTTAAACAACCAATTAGCACGAGTACTTTCAGGAAGTCTATATACATCGATTCGTGAAGGTGGCAAAAAAGTACTTTCTGGTACGCCAACAATTAAAGAGTTATTAAAGCGTACTGAAGAACACTTAAAAGGCATGGTTGTACCTGGCACCATGTTTGAAGAACTGGGTTTTAATTACATTGGTCCTGTTGATGGGCATGATGTCAACGAACTCGTTCATACCTTAAGGAACATGCGTAATTTAAAAGGACCGCAGTTCTTACACATCATGACCAAGAAAGGAAAAGGCTACGAGCCTGCTGAAAAAGATCCTATCAGCTACCATGGTGTTCCAAAATTTGATCCAAAAGACAGCTCATTACCTAAATCGTCTGGCGGTAAACCAACATTCTCAAACATCTTTGGTGATTTCCTTTGCGATATGGCTAAAGAAGACGATAAGTTAATGGCCATCACGCCTGCTATGCGTGAAGGCTCTGGCATGGTTCGCTTCTCTAAAGAATACCCAAGCCAATATTTTGATGCCGCTATTGCAGAACAACATGCAGTTACACTTGCCAGTGGGATGGCAATTGCTGGTTACAATCCGATTGTTGCTATCTACTCAACGTTTTTACAACGTGGTTATGATCAGTTAATTCATGATGTTGCGATCATGGATTTACCCGTGATGTTTGCGATTGACCGTGCTGGTCTCGTAGGCGCAGACGGTCAGACTCACCAAGGCGCTTTTGATATCAGCTTTATGCGCTGTATTCCAAATATGGTTATCATGACACCAAGCGATGAAAATGAATGCCGTCAAATGCTATACACTGGTCATAAACATACTGGACCAAGTGCAGTTCGTTACCCAAGAGGCAGCGCAACTGGTGCTGATGTTGATAAAACAATGCAAGCACTAGAAATTGGTAAAGGCCGTCTACTTCGTGAAACTAAAGTCACGAAAAAAGGAGAGCGTGTTGCTATTTTAAACTTTGGTACTTTCTTAGACAATAGCCTTGCGGCGGCTGAAAAACTGGACGCTACTGTTGCAGACATGCGCTTTGCAAAACCACTCGATGAAGCTCTACTATGCGAATTAGTAACGAGTCACGATATCTTAGTTACTATTGAAGAAAATGCAATTTCAGGTGGTGCAGGTTCGGGTGTCATTGAGTTCTTGATGAAGAACCGCTTGATTAAACCAGTTCTACAATTAGGTTTGCCTGATGAGTTTATTGCTCAAGGTACACAAGAAGAAATGCACACCGAACTTGGATTAGACGCGCAAGGTATTGAAAAACAGATCAGAGGCTATCTGGATCTCTAAGTAATCCTTATCTAATTTTCAGTGAAATATAAGAAATGCCACATCTCTGTGGCATTTTTTTATATCTAGTAAACGACAATTTAGTCTAATTTTGGAGCGTCAAAATTAGTGGGCTCATCAGTGTAAATACACACATTCCATTTATCTACCAAACCATCTTCTGCAATACATTGTTGCTCAAAAAACTGCTTAATCTCTTCACGTTGACAATGCGCCTCAAATGCTGCGTTATCAGCCCAGAGCTCATTAAATGCAATAGGAAAGCTTTCACCTTCTGCAAATGGACTCTGTAAATGACGAGTAACCGTATACTGCAAACAGCCATCCTCACGCATTGTATTAGGTTCTAAATTTTGCAGTATCGTAAATAATGCATCGAATTTACCCTCTTTTGGCAAAAACTGAGCAATACAATATACTTTCTTAGACATAAGATTTCCTTGTGTTATTGACTATCATTCGTTTATCTTTCATTATCTCCATACGCTTAATTATATGGTCAATATAATGAAATCAGATATAGATAAAATGCTTATTAAACACCAGCAACTTACGCACAGTGTCGATGTAAAAGTAACATCTCATACTCAGCGTGATATTGGAAATTGGATACAGCATACTATTATGATTGAAAACTGTAATATTCCATTCAAATTCAATCGAACAAAACCCTACCAATCGCTCAAGGGCGCAAAGGTAAACCTTACTTATTACCCAAGTATAGAAATCTTAGCTGGTTTTGAAATAGAAATCATGAAAGTAGTTCGAATTAAACGCAGTTAATTTCTAGGCTGAAGTTTATAAAAAACTAAAGCATCTAAAATAGACTTTTCTTTTATTGGCTTCGTAATTACATAATTAGCTCCGGCCATTAAAAACTCCTCATTAGACTCTTTCAATACATCGGCCGTATAAGCATAAATAGGTGTATTCAATTTTAATACATCCCGAATGTATTTCGTAGCCTCAATACCACTCATTCCTGGCATCTGGTTATCCATAAGAATAATATCAAACGAACTCTTCAAGAGTTGATTAATACCATTTTGAGCAGAATTTTGCCAATCCACACTTAAACCATATTTTTGACAATAAACCTTGGCGATATAAGCATTAGACTTGTTATCTTCAATCAAAAGTACATTCAAACCTGTTGGCAATAAAGATTCGTAAGTACTATCTTGGTTCGCAATACTTTCATTTACTGTATCAATAACAGCAACAGGGACTTGAGCCTGGAATATAGAGCCATAACCTAATTTACTTTGTACGCTAATTTTCCCATTCAATAAATTTAATAATTGCTTAACAATAGCCAACCCTAGCCCGCTACCACCAACCTTTCTTATTTCTGTTGATTCTGCTTGAATAAAGGGTTCAAATATTAACGATTGTTCCTTTAGGTCCATACCTATACCGGTATCTGCCACATCAATATAAAGGATAATTTGATCATTCTTTGTTTTTAAAGAAAGCGTTAATTTAACGTTACCAGATTCTGTAAACTTAACGGCATTACTTAACAAGTTGAACAATATTTGAGTTATTCTAACCTGATCAGAATTGATTAATTCATTTTCATCAATTTTATTATGAATAATAAAATCGACTCCCTTATCTACACAAAGAGGGGTATATATTGCATTAATTGTTTCTAATACATCACTCAGTTTAAATGGTTCGCACAATATATTAAGTTTGTCTTGTTCTATTTGAGAAAAGTCAAGTACATCATTTAAAACAGCAAGAAGGTGTTCCCCACCCTGGTGAAGAATTGCTATTTGTTTTCTTTGCTCGACAGTTAAATCGCTTTGTTTTAATAAACTAGAGATCCCAAGGATACCATTTAAAGGCGTACGTATCTCATGACTCATTCGAGCTAAGAAATCTGATTTTACTTGTGTAGATTTTTCAGCAGTTGCTTGAGCTTTATAACTTTCCTCCTTTGCTTTAATTAATTCAATAAACGTTTCTTCTAATTTATGTCCGATATTGTCGAATTCAAGAATACCACTGCCTTGATATTGGGTATCCGAATTTTTTTTCGATACATCATCTGCATATTTTAGCAATGAATTCAGTGCTAATACTATTTTATGTTCAAACAGACCTCTAATTAACACAGCTATAGCGATAAGAACAAAAAATGAAAGGACAACACTGTAAATGAATCGCTGCTCTAGTATTTCTATATTCTTTTTATTTTTCAAAGTTAATATAGATAACTTTCCATTTAATGATTTAACATCTATATCTGTCAAATTTATATTTTTATTTGGTGATAGAGAATCAGATTCATTAATTATTTTTTTAATCTTATTATATTCTTCTGTTTCTTTTTTTATACTTGTGGCTATGATGTCATCATTATTTATAATTAACACATCTTGACTGTTACTTATCGTTTTTAAATCATAAACAAGAGAAATGTTATTATTTAATATTACCGCATTGTATAAATATCCTCTTATCTTACCAGTAGAAGAAACCACAATCGGTGTTTTTCTTATTAAGATATAAGTTTGAGATAATTTTTTATCAATCATCATATAATACCAAGTATTAATATGAATATTTTCCCCTACTATACCTTGAAGATCTTTATCATATAAGCCAAGAAATAAGTTATTACCATCATTCCAATAAAGCGTATTATCGACCTCAATAAATCGAAAGTCTGGAGAATTGTATGGAGATTTAGCTTCTATATCTGAGAAATAATGCTCAAGGCTTTGAATACGGTCTATATTTTCGCCATCTTGTAAACCTAAACTACCCGCATCCGTATCTTGTCTGATTTGCAATATAGCTAAACGATGATTAAAAAAATTAGTTACTAAACTAGAGGTTTGTTGTAAGTTTCGCTTAACCTCTTCATTAATTGTATTAATGCTAAGCTGGTAGGTATGAGTTGTTATACCTACCGTTAAAATAGAAAATATAACGAAAATAGCTCGAAAAATAAGATCAGCTAACGATGCTTTTTTCAAAACATTTTCTTTACTCATGATCGAAGTCCACACCTGAATAACGGAAAGCTCTCTGCTTTAGCTTCTCTAACTCTTCTGTGCTTGTCTCTGATGTAACTATTTCAAAATCACCAGAGTATAAAGTCGGTACTTGTTTGCCTTCAAGATCTAATTTAATCGCTTCAGCCATGGCAACGCCAATATCATCGTTCATTCTCATGAGTGTTGCATCAAGTCTGCCCTGCTCGATAGCTATTAATTCGAGCGAGCCTCCACCCCAACCATTAAGCAGTGGTTGAATATTCGTATTCTCATCTAAGGCATCTAGTGCGCCAAGAGCAATATCGGTAGAAGAAGCATAAATAAAATCAATATCAGGGCTGTCATTCACTATATTTTTTGTTGCCTTATAAGCACTTTCTTCTGTCGCATCAGTATAAAATGAAGACGTTAACGTGTACTTATTATTATCCATTGTTTGAACAAATACATCGCCTCTAGCAGTACTTAAATAGCCATAAGAATAATATAACATTGCATATTTAGCGCCATTAGGAAACTTAGTTTGAAAATATTTTGCCAACAAACGAGTTCCTATAACATGATCAAAACCAGCATATAAAAATGGCTGAGTACCATGCCATGCTTTTACTGGTGTTGTAATATTTTGTAAAATAATTTTAGTTTCAGGGTTCTGTAATACATGCTCAATAAATTTATGATGACGAGTCGTATTAAGAGTAAAAATAAGATAATCCGATTTTTGCTCAATCGCATTGTATAAAGAGCGACTCTGCTCTTTAAAGTCTACATTCAAACGGGTTGATACTGGCGTTAATTCATAATCTATATTTAATGCTTGTAAGCGAGCCTCAAAAGCGATTAAGTTACGATTCCAATAGTCAGAAGCTTGCTCTCCAGGATAAATAAATGAAATTTTAATAGGTTTATCTTGCTGAATAGAAAGTGGAATGGGCGTTCCTTTTACGGTATCAGCCAATGACAATGTGAGTGCTTTTTCTTTGGGGTATTTTGTTAAATACTCATTATACCCCCAGTAACCGACCAAAACAGGATCTGAAAATACTGATTTGGAATAACTTAAAAAAGTAACCAATACGAGTAATAATGAGCAATATTTTGCCTTAAATGTAACCATTTATAACCAACCAGAATATTTACCAATTAACCAAAGGCTAATTAGAGCCATAAATCCAGCGACAATGTCATCTAGCATGATGCCAAAGCCGCCATGAACTTTGCTATCTAGCCATCCAATTGGCCAAGGTTTTACCATGTCGAAAAATCGAAATAAAATAAATCCTGTTAGTAACCATTTCCAGTCAGTTACCGATATATTTAAGTAGGGAACAATACTCATCGTTATCCAAAGACCAACGAATTCATCCCATACAATTGAACCGTGATCGTGCACCTTCATATCTGATGAAGTAATGTCACAAATTTTAATACCTATTACTGCAGAAACAATAACTGCGGCTACAAATAGAGAAAAAGGAAGTTGTGCTAACAATAGATAAAATGGGATTGCAGCTAGAGTCCCCATGGTTCCTGGGATCACTGGCGCTAAACCACTACCAAACCCTGTAGCCAGAAGATGCCACGGATTTTTTAAACTAATTAATGCTAAAGGATTTGTCATGATTAATTCCTAAAATGATCGTAGCCATAAAGAACCCAATCTAATGAGGTGGTATCTTTATGTAATTTCACATTATTCTCTAAAGTGGTAAATGAGCCTTTCGTGATTTCACCAATTATACTAACATCATTATTTAAGAGAAAAGATATTTGTTTAATCGCTTCTCTATTCTCTTTTGGTGCAGTGAAACAAAGTTCATACTCCTCTCCACTTACTAACGCCGTTTTCAAGCACTTATCAATATCATGAGAATAAAATGCCATAAGCTCATTACTAATTGGTAAAGCATTAACCTGTATTTGAGCGGATACATTTGACTGTTTAAGTATATGACCTAAATCTGAAATAAGCCCATCAGAAATATCTAATGCAGAGTGACAGAGATGACGAATTTTTTGTGCTAATTGGACTTTGGGGTCTGAATAATAATGTCTACGCTCTAGCTCTTGCTCTAGTTGTGTTTTTATTTGCTTCTTTGTATCGAGCAATATCTCAAGACCAGCTGCACTGTCTCCTATAAATCCAGTAACATAAATATCATCTCCTACCTTTGCACCTTTACGAGTTAACCCCTCTCCTCTTGGTACAAGACCTTGCACTGTAATCGTAATACTTAACGGTCCTTTGGTTGTATCACCACCAATGAGTTGAAGATTATGTTGTTTTGCTAAACCAAAGAAACCTTCGCAAAATCCTTCTAGCCACTTCTCATCAGGCTTAGGTAACGTTAATGCGAGAGAAACCCAGGTTGGTTTTGCTCCCATTGCCGCCAAATCACTTAAATTAGAAGCCAGTGCTTTATATCCAACCTTAACAGGATCTGCATCGATTAAAAAATGCGTTCCCGCCGCAAGGGTATCTGTTGTAATCGCAACTTGATAACCTTCAGGTACTGAAACCAAAGCGCAATCATCACCAATACCTAAGTCAACATCACTTCTAGAAACATTGTTTTGAACAAAGAATCGATCTATTAAATTAAATTCACTACTCATTGTTTATGCATTCAGTTTTTAGTTATAAAAAAGGCCAGCAACTAGGCTGACCTTTACAATTAATTAGTATGCTACTTCCAACTTATTTTTTACGTAAAGTCGGAGCCGCTTTATCTAATACACCGTTTACAAATTTGTGGCTATCTTCTGCTGCGAATACTTTTGCAAGCTCAATCGCTTCATTGATAACAACTTTGTATGGTACGTCATCACGGTTCATCATCTCGTAAATAGACATACGCAATAACGCAAGTTCCATTTGGTCAAGATCTTGAAGTGGACGAGATAAGTATGGACGCATTTTACCGTCTAACTTAATGTGGTTAAGAGCAACACCTGAGAAGAGATCGCGGAAATACGCTACATCTGTCTCTGGGGCTTGTAGCTTAGGCTCTTTTGCATGATGCTCTTCTTCATCATACTTATCTGCAGTTAAAAACTGCTCTTCAATATCAGCAATATTTTCTTTGCTTAATTGCCATGAATAGATTGCTTGAAGCGCAAATTGACGTGCATTACGACGTGCGGCTGGTTTCACACTAACCCCCATTAGGATTCGATTTGAGACAGAACATTAATCATTTCGAGTGCGCTTAGTGCAGCCTCTGCCCCTTTATTACCAGCCTTGGTACCGGCGCGCTCGATTGCTTGATCGATAGTATCAACAGTCAAAACACCAAACGCCACTGGAATGCTATACTCCAGAGATACTTGTGCTAGACCCTTATTGCATTCACTACATACATAGTCAAAATGTGGTGTACCACCACGAATAACAGAACCCAATGAAACAATAGCATCATATTTTGCTGTTTTAGCTACTCGTTGAGCAACTAATGGTAATTCTACAGCGCCAGGGCAGCGAACAACAGTGATGTTTTCTTCAGATACTTGACCAAAACGCGTTAAAGTATCAATAGCGCCAGAAAGTAAACTTTCATTAATAAAGCTATTAAAGCGAGAAATGACAATTGCAATTTTCGCATTAGGTGCAGCAACGCCGCCTTCAATTACGTTCATAAGCCTTCCTGTATCTATATTATTCCAATTAAACTGGGTAACTATTTTCAACTATATAATAGTGAGAATCGGCGAATTCTATCACAGCTTTGTGACAAATATCTAATTATTTGGGCTCTATTTACTCAATAGAGCCCATGAGAGGCGTTATTTTGATACGTATTCAACCACATTAAGGCCAAAGCCTGATAATGAATGGTAACGCTTTGAAGACGACGATAATAAACGCATATCAGAGATCCCTAAATCAGCTAGGATTTGAGACCCAACACCGACACGGCGAGAAGTACCCTGTTTTTTTGCCATGGTTGGCGCTTCACCACTATCTTGTCGTTCTAATACTTTGATTTTATGAACAATACTATCTGCAGATTCTTCGTTACCTAAAATAACCAGTACACCTCCTTCATTTGCAATGCGCTGCATTGCTATTGGTAATGTCCAACTGCGCTCAGAACAACGGTCAGAATGAAGGATATCGGTAAAGGTATCTTGTAGATGAACACGAACTAAAGGCGCGTTATCTGATGCATTCTCTTTTTTCATTGCATAATGAAGTTGATTGTCGATGGTGTCACGGTAAGTCACTAAATCAAAGTCACCAAACTCTGTTGGTAACTTACATTCAGCAACACGCTCAATCGTGGTTTCGTTATCATTACGGTATTCAATTAAATCGGCAATGGTACCCAATTTGATATCGTGCTTTTCAGCAAAAACCTCTAAATCAGGTCGGCGAGCCATTGTCCCGTCATCATTTAAGATTTCAACAATCACACCTGCAGGTTCAAAACCAGCTAAACGCGCTAAATCACAACCCGCCTCAGTATGGCCAGCGCGAGTTAATACTCCACCTTCTTGAGCCGCTAGCGGGAAAATATGGCCAGGCTGCACTAAATCTGCAGCAACTGCATTTTTAGTAACTGCAGCTTCTACTGTACGAGAACGGTCAGCTGCTGAAATACCTGTTGTTACTCCTTCAGCTGCTTCAATGGACACAGTGAAGTTAGTCGTAAACTGTGCGTTATTATCTTGTACCATTGGTGGAAGGCCCAGCTTTTCACAACGATCTTTAGTCATCGTTAGACAAATTAAACCACGACCGTGTGTTGCCATGAAATTAATAGCTTCTGGTGTAATTTTTTCTGCAGCAATGATCAAATCGCCTTCATTTTCACGATCTTCATCATCCATTAGGATAACCATCTTACCTAAACGAATATCTTCAATAATGTCTTTTGCTGAGCTAATTGCCATGTGAAATACCTTTAATATATTAAGTTAGGTTAAGTGGTTATTTTAAGAAACCTGATTTTGCCAAAAGATCCATCGTAACAGAAGACTCAGGTTGCTCTTCTTTCTGTCCGATCACAAGTCTTTCTAAATAACGAGCGATAACATCGACTTCTAGATTGACTTTTTGTCCTACCGAAAAGTTATCCATGGTTGTTTCTGCTGCCGTATGAGGAACGATCGTCAGCTTAAATGCATTTTTACGTAAATCGTTCACCGTTAAGCTAATGCCATCAACTGTAATCGACCCTTTTTCTACCACATACTTTGCTAAACTTTGTGGTAATTGGATCCAAAACTCAACCGCTCGACCTGTTTGATGGCGTTCAATAATTTCACCAACTGCATCAACATGGCCAGAGACAATATGACCACCAAAGCGAGTCGTTGGTAACATGGCTTTTTCAAGATTGACTTTATCGCCCGCTTTGTAATCAACAAAACCAGTACGTTTTAACGTCTCTAACGATAAATCAGCAGTATAGGTATGCTCTGTCATCGCAACAACCGTTAAGCACACACCGTTGGTGGCAATGCTATCTCCAAGCTTTACATCGCCCATGTCTAACTTACCAACATTGACGGTAACACTAATATCTTCACCTTTTGGAGTGATTGCCTGAAGTGTTCCTATTGACTCAATAATTCCTGTAAACATCTGTTACCTTACTATTTTTGCTGTAATACGAATGTCTTTTCCGACCATTCGAACATCCGTAATATCTAACTCTAACGCTTCAGACATGGCTTTTAATCCAACGAGATTTAATAAACTGCGCCCATCAGCGCCCATTAACTTAGGTGCAAGATAAATAATCAGTTCGTCCACAAGATCCGCTTTTATCATGCTTGCTGCTAATGTTGCGCCCGCTTCAACCCAAATATGATTAACATTGTGATACTTTGCTACTTTATCAATGATTTCAGATAAGTTGAGCTGACCATCTTCAGTAACATTACAATGCAAATGATTATCTTGTGGTGTTATAGAGTGAGTATATTGAGAAGAGGCAGTAACAACTTCTCCCTCGGTCATAAATAACTTCAAGTCAGGTGTTAATTGATGTTGGCGATCGAGAATAATACGAAGAGGCTGTCTTACTGTGTCTTTTTGATAAGATTTCTGAATTGATATAGGGAGTTCTTCCCAGCGAACATTTAGAGATGCATTATCTTCAATTACCGTTTTCGATGTAGATAAAATAGCTCCAGATTGAGCGCGGTAGCGCTGAACATCTTGCCTTGCTTCTTTTGATGTTATCCATTGGCTTACCCCGTTCTCTAATGCCGTTTTACCATCTAAACTCGCTGCCATTTTTAATTGAACAAATGGCTTTCCCGTTTCCATACGTTGTAAGAAGGAAGGATTTAAGGCTCTTGCATCGGCTTCTAATAAGCCTGACGCCGTTTCAATACCAGCCTCATTTAACATGGCTAAACCTCGTCCTGCGACTTGAGGATTAGAATCAACCATTGCACAAATAACCTTGGCAACACCCGCTTTTATTAAACCTTCAGCACAAGGTGGGGTTCTTCCATAATGTGAACAAGGCTCCAATGTCACATACGCAGTGGCATTTTCGGCATTTTTACCAGCCTGACGCAATGCATGTACTTCAGCATGTGGCTCACCCGCTTTTAAATGCGCCCCCTCACCAATAATCTGTCCATTTTTTACCAATACACACCCTACGTTTGGGTTTGGTGCAGTGGTATAAATACCTTGTCTTGCCAATGAAATGGCTCTTTGCATCATTTGGTGATCTTGGGAGGTAAATTTCATGTTATTTCTCTAATTTTGCGATTTCTTCACCGAACTCTTTAATGTCTTCAAAACTACGATAGACAGAAGCAAAACGTATATAAGCCACTTTATCGAGTTCTTTTAATTGGTCCATTACAAGGTTACCAATCATATCTGAAGGCACTTCTCGCTCACCTGTTGCTCGTAATTGTGATTTAATGGTATTTAATGATAACTCAACTAAATCGGCACTCACTGGTCGCTTCTCTAACGAACGATATAGACCACCAGATAATTTATCTTCATCGAATGGTTCGCGATTACCATTCGATTTAATCACTTTTGGCATCACTAATTCAGCCGATTCAAAAGTAGTAAATCGCTCACTGCACGCCAAACACTGTCGGCGACGACGAACTTGATGCCCATCGGAAACTAATCGTGAATCGATGACTTTCGTGTCTGTTGCGCTACAAAATGGACAATGCATAAGTTGCCTCCTATTCTTTTTTATTTAGTGTACAAGAAAAGCAGAACTGTGCCTATGCTCACGTGCTTAATCAATAATATACAACTTATAAAACAAACAATGGCAGAGCTCACATCTCAAATTAATACCATTAAGGTTTAGCTCTGATTTATTAGATTGAAACTCGCATTCATTAAGTAGACACGATATATTTATAAGATAATGTAGATTAAGGGAATCATCACAATGAAAAAAATCAGTTTAGCGTGTGTCTTTGCACTAGTTTTAGCTGGCTGTAGCAGTGCACCAAAACAACAAGACAATTATCAAGATGCCTCTTTTGAGCTCTGTAATACTGAAGTGAAAGTCTATTCAGTTAGTGATGATGGCCGTGTTCGTATCGTATGTAGCGATGGTTCTAAGTTCCAACTAAATAGCCAAAAGACACTAGATATAATGCGTGATATTAACGTTGATTACTGTACTGGTGAAGGTTTAGGTAAGTTTAACGAAACAAGCCGTTACTATACTTTCCAATGTAAATCTGGTGCGTTGATTAATATTAATAAGTAAGTTTTTATTTTATTTACTTACAGGTAATAAAAAGCCCCCGAACCTTGATGGTTCGGGGGCTTTTGTTTGATTACAAATTAATTAAAGTAAGGTACTTGAGGTAACATAACATCTTTAGGATTTGTCTCTTTTACATCTAATGGAGACATCTTTGATGATTCTATAATACCTTTTCCACGCATATCTACCATTACCGCTAAAGCAGATTCTGAAATACCTACAGAGTATTTATCACCGCTTTGCAGTGTTACTTTCGATTCACCAAACTTCCATTTAGTAAAGAAAGTCTCAATATCTTTACCCGTTAAGAACGATGTACAGATCATCATCATATCTTGGTTAGATAATTTATTAGATTGAGCAAATTGTGATGAACAGTAGTTTACATCGTTAGTCTTAGGCCCTTCTGTAAATGTCTCAGGCATACGAGCTGCTCGATGTAAATATTTATAAAAGTTCCAACCTTGATCGTATTGACCAGCGTCATTTTTATTATAAATACTGTGCTCTTCGGCCAACTTATCTTCAGATTCCCATTGAGCGATATCAAAATTATCTTCAGCCCAAAGTTTTAACTGACCAAAGAAATTTAAACGGTCAGCATTAGTTCCATCTGCCCATGGGTGCTCTCCATTAGCCCATTCTATTGCATTTTTAATGGATACTTTAATGCGAGACATATCACCAGTATTACGTTCTTGAGTATACAAGGCTAATACATTATTTGCCGTTTCACCTGCACCTGCAACATTTAACCAATTGGCTGCTTGGTTATGACCGATTTCATGACCAAGCATCCAGTTATTTGTTGCTTCAAACAATGATGCTGTTTTTTGACGAGGGAAACTCGTACTCATTACTGGATAGCCAGAGTGTGCAGAACCAATTGAAATTTGAATATCATCAACTAAACGCATATTTTGATATTCTAATTCAGGCGTGCTATCTGTAAACATTGTGTGAATACCAGATACTTCATCACGACCATAAAACTCATTAACCCCAATGGTAAACAGATCAAATTGTTTGGTCATTTCCAAAACATCAGCGTCAGAATGCCCCTTAATACCTGCTGTTGTCGTTGTATAACTGAAACGTTTACCCACAACTTCTGTGATTGGCGCATCACTTTCTTCAGGAGTTGTAATCCATGAACCTTCTGTTGCTGATGTCATTTTAAACATTGGCACTGATATTGCCGCACCACCAAAGCTGACTTCCGCTGATTCTTTAGACCCAAGAGTGATATACACAGATCCACCATAAGGTACTTTAAAACCATTTGCAGCTTCCACACCATTAAAGCTCATGCTTACGCGCGGAGGTCGATTTAATGCCATTTCATGATTAACTCGGCCAGTTAGATTGTCAGCCATAGCAACCATTACGGTATCGTCTGCAGCTAAACCATTAACGTAAGCGACTTTGCGAGCAGAGATCCACACACCCGCAGACTGGCGAGAGCCTTTATGAATTGTGATATCTTTTGCTGGTGCTGCTGTTGTCGCTACACCAGGGTAAGAACGAACATCAACTTGTACACCACGATCCTCTGCTGTTGGATTTTTCGCATCAACATCAAAATATGAGCGACCTAGCATCATTCGTGTTAGTGGTTTTTCCATATAATTTAATGGATAAGATGGGTTTAATTTATTTACTCCATCAACCGTTACTAAGAAGCCTTTTGCTAGCATTTCAGCCTTTAGCTCTTCAGGACACTCAATTACATTCTTTGCGCTTGGATTACCATACGTATTATTTGAATAACAATTTAAGAACTCTACTACCGTTTTATGTCCAAACTCGTCCTTAGCAGAACCGTCATAACGGTACTGCTCATTATTCCACATCCAAGCAGATAAATTATTATAAATACGGTCTACATCAATACCACTTAAACGAACACCTTCTTTACCACTTGTACGATAGTACAGTTCATGTTGATAAAGATCAGTCAGGTTAGTGCCCATATTTGCAGCTTCAATCATAGCATTGGATACATCTTTACTCATTGGTAAACGAGCAAAAGCTTGGACCATATCTGTTGCACCAGGATAAATAGTCTTAGATAGCGGAATACCATTACCTTCACGACGTTCAATACAATCTAACTGATATTGATAGTCGCTATTAGTACACTCTTCCACTCCATAAATACCCTTAACATCCAAAATCCATTTATTTAAACCGTCTTGAGCTAATTGATTTAACTTAGTATCAATACAAGCCTGTAAAGCATTATCAACTAAATCTGTTTGTTGCTGGCACTCTTTAGTCACATTATGACGATTTTCATCTCTCACTTGCTGAGGGCGATATAATGCACGAAGAATCGCTTTATTATTAATAGATTTATCACCCCAAGAATACGTATTTGTGCCTTCATTGTACTTATATCCTTTCTCCGGAATACCATTCGCATCAACCGAAGTCGCCTCAAATGCTAGACCTTCTAGAACATATACTTCTTCTGTGTATACTGGACGTAATGATGTGCCACCTTTACCTAATTCAGCAATAAAATTACTTGGTAATTTACCTGCAAACTTCACGACATTATTACGACCAATAGAGCTAATCCCTGCCGTATCTAAAAATCGACCTAACATAGGTAAATCACGATTATATAGACTCTCCATAATCAACACGCTACCACCTTGATTAACATAATCAATTAATGCATTTACGTCATTATCATCGATTAATGGTGCCTCATAATCTGGGCGGTCTGGATGTCGATCTCTTACTGGGTAGGCTTGTAGAATATAAATAGGATTGGTATCTACATTTAGACTTTGAGGTGAAATACCCGTTTCCATCGTCATACCTAAATACGTAAATTTAGAATTTAACTCAAATGAATAACTATTAAATCCGTTTATTTGAGAAAAATAACCATCAACACGATTGGTCGCAATATTAATTCCTCTGTTATCTGTATCTAACCAGCCTAGTGCATTAACAAAGAAATTAAACATATCAAGACTGTCTGTGGTGCCATTTCCATTAACACAAACTCCATCGTTACTGCTTGAATTATAACTATAATTTTCAGGGCAAACTAAAATAGAGTTATATAAGGAATTACCAAGTACTAAAACTTTACCTTCCCCAATTTTTCCTGAAACCACAAATGGAAGCTCAAATATTGCTGTTTCTTTGTTCATCTTATATGAGCTTTCAACAGAGTCAGCTGCAACTGGTTGATCTTTTAAATTCCAATGCGTTTTATTTTTAGCATCAATATACGTTGGTGTTGTTTTAGGATCATTCGTTAACGTAAAAAATGGACGGCTAAACTTATCCGTTACTGCTAACTGACCAAATGGAATATAAGCATTTAAATCGCTACGAGGCATTACTACAGGCGCAGAATTATTATCAATATTGATAAAAGTTGCGGCATGAGGACTTGGCATCTGATACCCATCATTTTGATTACCAAAAACATGAAAATGCGTAACGTCATTCTTAGCGTCTACATCATTTTGCCCCATCATTATTAATAGTGCATCAAATGCGGTTTCCGCTCTATTAACACTACGCAAACTGACATAAGGCGAAAAAGTATACGTATTGGCATTGATAGAAACTAAACCTAACGATGTAACTATATCAAACGCACTTCCGCCATCATTAAACTGAGCAATGAATTCATTTTCAACTTGTGGAGGCGTACCAAAACTAGGATCAAAACTTGATGTATCTCCGCTCGTTAAGTTCATATTGATCAATTCAACAATATTATTCGACTCTAACGCAAAACGTTCATGTACATCTTGTTCAATAACCCATGGTCCTAACTTATCTTTATCAAATTGCTTAATTAGATTTTCAACATTTTTTGATTTACTTGGATCCGCAGCTAAAGCACTAAGTTGAACATCTAATCCTTTCGCTTTTATTGAACCCAATGTTAATGCTTGAATACCAAAGGTAACTTCATCGCCCCAGTTATATTCAAATGAACCACTCTCGCCTGTTGTACCACGATATGTCGGACCATAATATTCCACGCCAACAACAGGTTGACCATCAAATACTAATATTGATTTCTCAGGTATCGCAACCTCTGGTATATAGGCATATTGTTTTTCTGCATTTGAACTAACAATACCACTACCACCAGTAACATCATCAGATCCTGGAGTAATTTCCGGTTTAATATCTGTGCCATGACCAGGTTCAACACCCGCGGGTTTATCGTCATTTAGATAACTAATATTTTGCATTAAAAAATCATTTTCATTTTTAGTTAATGCATCAGGCTGGTGCTTAGTAAAATTTATTGTACTCTTTTCACCATCAATAAACTGATAACCATTCGATTTAACACCATCAGCATCGACTGTACCTAATAGCGACTTAATATTTGCAAAGGCATCACTATTAGTTTCTTTTTTAAGTGAAGATATATCACTATCTAATTCAAGGGGAAGACTGATTATATTTGATCTTGTTGTCGAAAGATCAAATGTAGATAAAGGAGTTCCATCAATAAAACACGCAATACTTGATGGCAGTGAGTTATCTTTATACTCAAGAGCAACAAGTCCAGTGTTATCAGATTTAATCCCATCACACGTAGCGCCAACTATAGGTTTCGAACCACTAGTTAATGTAAAACGATATGGGATACTTTCTGGTTCGAGATCTGGTGTTGTTGGTGGAGTAACTCCACCTTCACCACCAATATCTGGAATAGTTCCATTTATATTTATTTCTTCTTGATTACAGCCAGCTAGCATCAATGATATCAATGATGCGAACAATAATTTTTTACCCATGATTCAACCTTTTAGAAGCACTGAAACTAATCGTTCAGTTCACTGAGACCGAAACATATCACAATTACTTTTACTTGTTCTCACAAATAATACAGAAATATAATAAAAATTATGAACTAGAAATCATTCCTCATGAATTATCTGTACTTTAGTTCACAGTTATTAAGCTGAAAAATCATATAAATAACCAATAAAAAAGGCTAGCCCATAACAGGCTAGCCTTTCAAATTTAGTCTCGAGAAAAAGTATTAAGCGTATACAGGTAGACGCTTACAGATTTCTAATACTTTTGCTTTTGTCGCTTCTATAACAGACTCATCACCCATGTTGTCTAGAATGTCACACATCCAGCCTGCAAGGTTCTTCGCATCTTCTTCAGAGAAACCGCGGCGAGTAATAGAAGGAGAGCCAACACGTATACCAGA
This sequence comes from Aliivibrio sp., assembly GCA_024206155.1. Classification (GTDB taxonomy): domain Bacteria; phylum Pseudomonadota; class Gammaproteobacteria; order Enterobacterales; family Vibrionaceae; genus Aliivibrio. The sequence goes on along the minus strand of JAAGZR010000043.1, from coordinate 10,341 downwards.
AGTAACAAACGGGCTACGTGGGTCATTTGGTACAGAGTTTTTGTTAACCGTAATATTAGCTAAACCTAATGCCGCATCTGCCTCTTTACCTGTAATGTCTTTGTCGATTAAATCAACTAGGAACAGGTGGTTCTCTGTAGAACCTGAAACGATGTTGTAACCACGCGCTAAGAACTCTGCAACCATTGCTTTTGCGTTAGCAACAACGCGCGTTTGGTATTCTTTAAACTCTGGCTCTAGTGCTTCTTTAAATGCAACCGCTTTACCAGCGATAACGTGCATTAGAGGGCCACCTTGGCCGCCAGGGAATACTGCTGAGTTTAGTTTCTTGTAAAGATCTTCGCCTTCGTTAGAAAGAATAAGACCACCACGAGGGCCGGCAAGTGTTTTATGAGTAGTTGTCGTCACTACGTGAGCGTGTGGTACTGGGTTAGGGTAAACACCAGCAGCAATAAGGCCCGCTACATGAGCCATATCTACGAAGAAGTAAGCACCTACTTTATCTGCGATTTCACGCATACGCGCCCAATCACATACTTGAGAGTAAGCAGAGAAACCACCAATGATCATCTTAGGTTTATGTTCTACTGCTAGTGCTTCCATTTCTTCGTAATCAATTTGGCCAGCTTCATCAATGCCGTAAGGAATGATGTTGTAAAGCTTACCTGAGAAGTTTACTGGAGAACCGTGAGTTAAGTGACCACCGTGAGCAAGGCTCATGCCTAATACTGTATCGCCAGCATTTAGAAGTGCCATGTAAACTGCATTGTTTGCTTGAGAGCCTGAGTGCGGTTGTACGTTTGCGTACTCTGCACCAAACAATTCACACGCACGGTTAATAGCTAGGGTTTCCACTTTATCAACGTACTCACAACCACCGTAATAACGCTTACCAGGGTAACCTTCTGCGTATTTGTTTGTTAATTGTGAACCTTGAGCTTCCATCACCCGTGGGCTAGTGTAGTTTTCAGAAGCAATCAACTCGATATGCTCTTCTTGACGTACTGTTTCTTCCTGGATTGCTGCAAACAAGTCTGCATCGTAATCTGCGATGTTCATATCACGCTTAAGCATCCGTATCTCCTGACTAAGATAAATATAAAACCCAAAAATAGCCCAACAACGCAAACGATTACGTTACTAGCCTTAACTGCAATATATTCTACATAATTTGATCTAGATCAGATAGCCTAAATTGCATATTTATTTATGATTTTTGTTGAGAATTCCTCATTATCAACATGAATGAGATTCAATATGTGTCAATAATTTGCTTTACACCATGTAAAGGCTTCAGTACAAATATTCTCTTAATATTTACCGGTAATCAATTGAATAAATTTATAATCCTACTATTCTTACGGCCATTATTTTATTGGTACAAGACAGACCCTTTAGTTATGGAAAAAATTAAACACACACACAAGGAAGATGTCATTGCTATTCTGACAGGCACTTTCTTAGTATCTCAAGGTATTTTCTTTTTGCAAGCCGCTCAACTCTTAACTGGGGGCACCACTGGATTGGCACTATTATTGAGCCAGATGAGCGGCGTTGGTTTTGGTATTTTATATTTCACCTGTAACTTGCCATTCTACGCTCTGGCTTGGCAACGATTTGGGAAACAGTTTGCACTAACCAGTTTAATCTCTGGAGGCCTTGTTTCTATCATGACGGATCATTTAAATATGATGATCTCAGTGGATCATATTAATGACATTTACTGTGCTATCGCTGGTGGTTTATTGATGGGATTAGGTATGCTTATTTTATTTAGACATCGTTCTAGTTTAGGTGGTTTTAATGTCCTTTGCCTGTTCATTCAAGAAAAATTTGGAATATCGGTAGGTAAAGTTCAAATGGCGATCGATTTCTGCATCCTAAGTGCCTCCTTCTTCTTTATCACACCTTGGCTATTAGCTGTCTCTGTGCTTGGCGCGGTGGTATTAAATATCGTCCTTGCGATGAACCATAAACCTAATCGATATATTGTGACTTATGGCTCGTAGTAGCTAGCCATCTCATGAATGAAAAAAGTCGATGCTTGATTACTGGCATCGCTTTTTATTTCTTAACGGTATAATTCTGACTCAAATTGATTTTATTTAGTCACCGTACAATTTTTTAAAACGGCACCCCCTAAATCTAGCCGAGCTTCATCCCCTTAACCTTGATAACACTATCGCAGCACTAATATCAGGCATTCCATCATCTAGAATATACTTCATTCCTGATGCTGGTATGGTACGCTTTAAAGCATAATCTTCTTGAGGTAATTGCAGTAATGCTTGGTCTTCATTAAACGTTATCTGAAAATTTTCACCTCCATCACACTGATAGTTAATTGGTTGTTCTATCCCCATATTGGCATTACAGATGAACAGCCTGCAAGTAACCCTAGAGCAATAAAAGCAAATACAGATGTTTCAAAAAAGATATTTATTTATACAAATGACAAGCCACTTCATGCCCATTATCAGAAAGTTCGTGCCTTATCGGCTCTTTAGTAAAGCATTCCACCTCTGCTTTTGAACAACGAGTAGAAAAACGACATCCTTTGGGAGGAGTAATAGGCGAAGGAACATCTCCCTTTAAAATAATCCGCTCCTTTCCTCTAAATCTAGGGTGAGCAATAGGTATCGCAGACAGTAACGCTTCAGTATAAGGGTGCTTTGGCGAGTGATATAAGGTTTCCGAATCACCATATTCAACAATTTTACCTAAGTACATGACTGCTACTTTATCAGAGATGTGCTTCACAACCGATAAATCATGAGCAATAAAAATCAACGCTAAGTTCATCTCTTTTTGTAAGTCTAATAATAAATTCACTATTTGAGCTTGAACTGACACATCCAATGCAGACACTGATTCATCACACACTATTAATTTTGGTTTTAATGCTATGGCTCTTGCTATACCAATTCTTTGCTTTTGACCACCCGAAAATTCATGAGGATAGCGCGTTGCTGCACTCGCAGGTAAACCGACTTTAATCAGCAAGTCTTCCACCCATTGTTTACGTTCTTCTACTGTTCCTACTCCGTGAATAACAAAGGGCTCTTCTAGAATCATCTCTATTGTGTGTCTAGGATTCAGAGACTCTGTAGGATCTTGGAAAATAATCTGCATCTCTTGACGAAGTGACCTCATCTCTTTATTTCTAAGATAAGTAATATCTTTACCCTCAAAAAAAATACGTCCTGCTGTTGGTTCAAATAACTTCAGAAGACTACGACCTAATGTACTTTTTCCACAACCAGATTCACCCACAAGCCCAAGCGTTTCGCCTTTATTAACACTCAGTGAAACCCCATCAACTGCATGGACTACATACCCCTTATTAAAGATCCCTTTTCCTGAATAAAAATACTGCTTAAGACCATCAATTTTTAATAATTCACTCATTTAACCACCTCATTATTGGCAATTAATTCATAAGTAAAATGGCAACTTACCTGATGTAATAAACCTACTTTACTCATGATTGGCACCTCAGTGTTACATATGTCTTGCTTGTATTTACAGCGTGTTGAAAATCGACAACCTGCTGGCATTTCATGTAATGAAGGAACGGTTCCCTGAATGGTTTCAAGTTCTGTTTTTGGCTGTAAACTTAAACTCGGCATAGAAGACATCAGGCCTTGCGTATATGGGTGCTTTGGATTATCAAACAATTCAAAAATACTCGCTTGTTCTGCCACTCGCCCTGCATACATCACGACAACTTCATCACAAATCTCAGCCACCACGCCAAGATCATGAGTAATAAAAATAATCGACATGCCCGTTTCATCTTGCAGCTTTTTCATTAACTCTAAAATCTGCGCCTGAATGGTGACATCCAGTGCTGTTGTTGGCTCATCACAAATTAAAATGTCAGGCTCACATGCAAGGGCAATGGCAATCATGACACGCTGACGCATGCCACCAGACAAATTATGAGGGTACTCATGGATCCGAGATTCCGGTGATGGGATGCCTACTTTTTCTAACATCTCTAAAGAATAGGCGAGGCGCTGTTTTTTACCTAAATCAGGACGGTGAAGTTCTAATACTTCGTTAATCTGCTTTCCTATGGTGTGTACTGGGTTTAGTGCCGTCATTGGATCTTGGAAGATCATTGAAATACGGTTTCCACGCGTCTCATACAACTTATCAGGACTTAACTGAACTAAATCTGTCTCACCATATAAAATTCGTCCTCCCACCACATTGCCATAAGGTTTTGGTAATAGACCCATAATCGACATTGCAGTGACACTTTTACCACACCCTGATTCACCAACAATACCAATGGTTTTTCCTTTTGGTACTTGAAAGCTAACACCATCTAATACTCTTACTGTGCCATCATCAGTTTGAAACTCAGTCACTAGATCTTCTACTGATAAAACAATCTTTCTATCCATATGCATCTTCACTGTTTTTATTAGTATGTTGTCACTAGGAGATCCCTCTCCTAGCCTTTACGTTACTTAGTTAAGCTTATAGTTTGTAAGTGTCATCAATGATAGTCACAGGCTCAAAGGTTTTTCCTGATTTCATTGCTGCTTTGGTTTCTTTCTTCGCTGCTTCATCAATCCAGAACGTGCTGAATGTTTGAGAGAAACCCCAACCGTGGAATAAATACCCAGTCTGTTTAGTGGCCATATTTTCAGGTAACTTCATCCAACGCCAATAACCTGCACGTGCGTATGGCACCATATAACCCGGTACAATAACGTTAGCATCCGCAATCACGTGTTGGATCTTGCGAGAAAGCGCTCGCTTTTTCTCAATATCAAATTCATTTTTGAATGACTCAATCAAACTATCTAGCTCTGGAGAGGTGAAATTAGTGAAATGGTTAGTTTGTGGTTTATTGGCATTATCTGAGTGGAAATATTCCCAATAGGCAGGAATGTCGCCTGTGCCCATATTATGGAAAGAGATATCGTGTTTTTTCTCAAGTACATATTTAAACATACTTGAGCCATCAATAAGGTTCAGCTCAAGATCCAGCCCTGCCAGTTTTGCCTGCTCTTTTAATACGGCAACACGAGGTGTGAAAGATTGCTGAGAATAAGTGACGGCAAAACTTAGTCGCTCCCCCTTATCATTAACACGAATACCATCAGAGCCGACCTTAGTGAATCCCGCTTGCTCAAAATATTCGATGGCTTTTTTAGCATCAAACTTAGGCGCTTTAATCTCTGTATTATCATAACCAATATGACCAAATCCCATGCCATTTGGCTTACGAGAATAATCCCCACGAAGAACTTTCTCTATCATCATGTCAAAGTCGGTCGCATACATAATGCCTTTACGAACATTAATATCATCTAACATTGGTTTTGCCGTATTCAACCATAGTCCACCAGCTCCGACTGGCGCTTGGTTAAACACCCATGCTTTTTGTATGTACCCATTTTGATAGTTTTTGCCGGAAGATTTTTCATGCCAAAGATCAGGACGAACCAAATCAAACGAATCTAAATTGCCTTTTTCAAAATGCTTTAGCGCAATATCAGCATCGCGGATCACCTTGATATTAATTTTTTCTACGTTGTAACGATGTTGGTTATACTTATTTTCATAACCCCACCAATCTTCACCTACGTGTTTAAAGGTAATGTTTTTACCCTTTTTAATTTTGTCAATATAGTAAGGTCCTGTGACAGGCTCTGGCTTGAAGTTGTATTTACGAACAAATTTATCATCGATACCATCGTTATTTTTATCCACCTTTGGCTTACCATAAAAGTGTTCAGGTCGAGGCATTAAGTTGGTGTACTGAATCAATTCATCACGGTTACGAGCTTTAGCGGACACAACAGCTATCGTATTTTTATCAAAGGTAATGATGTCCGCAATTTCATTAGTAAAAAAGTCGTTATACCAAGGGGCAACAATATCTGTTGAACGCATCAACTTAAGCATAAACTGATAATCATCCGCGGTTACTGGTTTACCATCACTCCATGTCGCTTTTGGGTTTAACTTAAAATAAACGGTTTTATTATCATCACCAAACGCCCATGATTGAGCTAACCCTGGAAGCCACTCTCCGGTATTAGGATGCTTAATTAATGGGGGTAAGTTTGCTTCTAAAATCCACGCTCTAAAAGCCCCATTAGAGTCAGGTCCAACGGTTCGAAAAGTTTGTGGGAAACTTAATGTGTATGTTCGATACGAACCACCAAAGGTTGCTTCAGAAGAGGAAAATGTGGGTGCGGTGTCATTGGTTTGCCACTGTAAATTATCAGGCAACTTGGCTGAAAATACGTGAGAGCTAAATAACGCAGCGGTAGATAGCGCTAATATGGTGAGCTTTTTATTCATCATTATCGATTCCTTTCTTTTTATTATCTCTATTTTCGATATGGCCTAGGTTCCTACTTTCCATCAACCTAGATTAATCATTACTACTTAAACGTATCGAGTGTGTTTCTTTGGATCAAATGCTTCTCGTATTCCTTCCCCAATAAAGGTCACCATAATTAAGACCGTAACAATCGCAGTCACAACCGAGCTTGCTATCCATGGTGAATCTAAATTTGATTTTCCTTGCTGCAATAATTCTCCCCAACTTGGCGTTGGTGGCATTAAACCTAGTCCCAAATAGTCCAAAGCAGTAAGGGCGGTGATATTTGCAACAATGGTAAATGGCGCCAAGGTAACAATCATAACCATGGTATTTGGCAAAATATGATGGAATAAAATTCGACTATTGGACGCACCTAGAGCTTTGGCTGCCATTACGTATTCACGAGCCTTTTCTTTATAGGTCATGGTTCGCATATACCATGTCATTCCCATCCAGCCAAACATGACATTAATTAAGGTAAACAACATAAAGCTAGGCTTCATAATTGATACCAATATCATGATGACATATAAGAAAGGCACCATAGACCAAATTTCAATAAAGCGTTGGAAAAATAGATCGAACTTGCCACCAAAGAACCCCATTGCACAACCAATAGATACGCCAATTGCGTAAGATATTGCCAAGGTAATTAAGGCAAATCCCATGGCAATTCGAAAGCCATAAACCAATCGCGACACAATATCTCGGCCAATCGTATCTGTGCCTAAATAATGTTGTCCTTCAAGACTGGGCTCTGTAGGAGGAAAATCCCCTGAAAAATCTTGTTCATAAGGATTCCATGGAACAATAGGCATAATAACGAAGTTACCCTGCCCTTCTTGTTCAAATTTAATTTTCAACTCTCTGTAATTGGTTTCATGAACATAATCTAAACCAAAGGTCTCTCCAGATTTTATGTCACCATAGGTTGGAAAATACCACTCTCCTTGATAACTCACCAATAATGCTCTGCTATTAACGAACACTTCCGCAAAGATAGAAAGTACCAGTAATAAAGACAAAATAAGGAATGACCAATAACCACGTTTTATCGCCTTAAAACGTTGAACTTTCTTTTGCGTCAGTGGACTTAAATTTAATATCGACGCCATAATTAAGCTCCAAACTTCACGCGTGGATCAACCACAGCAACACACACATCAGATAAAATATTGCCTAGCATCAGCATCATGGCATTAATGGCAAACAACCCCATAACGACCGGGTAATCTCGCTCCATAATCGCTTCGTAACCGAGCAAGCCAATACCATCAATATTAAAAATAACCTCGATGAGAAATGAACCCGTCATAAAAAACATCAGTGAATTCCCAAAGTGACTCGCAACAGGGATCAAACTATTACGTAAGGCGTGTTTACGAACAGCTTTTTTAAATGGCAACCCTTTAGCGATGGCAGTACGAACATAATCTGCCGCTAAGTTTTCCATTAAGTTATTCTTCATCGTCATCGTAAGTAGAGCGAAATCACCGATGAGATAACAAAATAGAGGTAATACGGCATGCCACATAATGTCTTTTATTTGCTCAAAAGTGCCGAAATCATCAAAGTCATCACCCACGAAGCCACCCATTGGAAACCATTCTAGTTGATAGCTAAATAAACTAATTAAGAACACACCAATAACATAGCCTGGCAAAGCAAAACCAACAAAAATAGCAATGGAAGACGTGGAATCAAGAATAGAGCCGTGCTTTAACGCTTTTAAATAACCAAGTGGAATAGAGATAAGGTAACTGAGTAGGAAGGTCATTCCTCCATAAAAGAGAGAAACAGGTAAGCGCTCAGCAATCATATCCCATACGGGTTCGTAATAACGGGTCGATTCACCAAGATCAAGCACAACTAATTTTGTTAACCAATCATAATAGGCTTCAAAAACAGGCTTATCTAAACCATAAAACGCATTAAGCTCGGCGATTTGATCTTCTGATAAGGCATTGTTTCCATCAGTGACACTGCTGGTTCCACCCGTTTCAGCACTTCCCTGCATTTGTAAGCTCAAAAGCATACGCTCTACAGGGCCGCCGGGAACAAAACGCGTTAACGCAAAAATAAGTAAGGTAATACCAATGAAGGTTGGGACAACCAATAAAAGTCGTCTAAGTAGGTAAGATATCATCCGTGATTATTGCTCCAAATCCAATCTACAGACTCCGCTGCATTTATTTTTTATAATAGTTTTATTAACTTAGCTCAATCGTATGTCAACTACAATCCAGCCTATTGAGAGTGTAAGCGAGTTAACAGTTTGCAGAATAGTGAAAGGATTAGAAAGAGAAAAACAAGAATCTGACACTTTTGTTAAGAAAGTGTCACAAGATAAACCTCTTTGGATTAGATTATCTACTAAATAAAAGAGAAATATGAAAGCAAGCAAATTACTGAAAAGGGATCTCACTCAAATGAGAAAGGATTTCTTGTTGTTGTTCATCCGTTAATAAATCCCATCTATTCACAGTCTCATCTACGGGCGTTTTTTGATGACATAATGCCTTCGGCTGATCATTACCTAAAAGCAGATTTGAACTTTTATCAACGTTATTCATAACAACCACCTTAGTTTACAACGCTACTCATTGAGTCATTTTAAATCCATTTGCGTAATTAACTTTAAGTAAAATTATATAATAAAGATACGCTCTTTATATCTTAAAAGTAAGACATAAAGAAAAATCCCTATTAAAACAGAGTAATAACACATAAAAAAACGCCTAAAGACTTCTCCATAGGCGCTTAATTACATTCTATTTTCTGATTAACTTAGATAAAAAGACACCTAAGCAAAAAGGAACTTAGGCACATCAGCAATACTATCAAGAACAGTCGTCGCTAACGCTTCACCTTCTTCTGTTATTGGTTTGCCAGTACGAACAAGGATACGAGTACCAACACCAGCCGCTTGTGCAGCCATCATGTCTTCTTTCTTATCACCAATCATCACAGAATTTTCCATGTCGATATCTAAAAAGCTTTGCGCTGAATTAAACATACCTGGGTTTGGTTTGCGGCAATCGCACTCTTCTTTGTATTTTTCTACTGTTGCTTCTGGGTGGTGAGGGCAATAATAAATACCATCAAAATCAATACCGTGATCAGCAAAGTTCCAATCCATCCATTCCGTTAGGATTTCAAATTGCTCTTCAGTAAACATACCACGAGCGATTCCCGATTGGTTTGTTACTAATACAAGTAAGTAACCCATGTCTTTACATTTTTTAACGGCATCAAATACACCATCAATATATTCAAAGTCATCACGCTTATGAACATAGCCACGATCAACGTTAATGACGCCATCTCTATCAATAAATACCGCTGGTTTGGACAAGGTGAAACCCTCTAAATAGTCAAATCGGTTAATAAAAAATTATCGCACGCTTTTCCTTTCTTAGCATCTTATTTATACGTTTAGCCGTCTAGACGTAAAAATATCTATTGACTTAAATCTATATCCGAAATAGCATCAGTAGAATATAAAAAATGAGAGATCGCTCAGATTTTTTAACCTTGGTTATCTTTCTATTTACACTGGCTTTCTATTTACATTAGCTCCCTATTTAAAAATGCTGTTCAAGGCGAATCATGATTGAAATAAACCGCGTTAATAAGGTGTTTTATCAAGGTGCAAAGGAAATTAATGCCCTTAAAGATATTAACCTACATATTGCCCAAGGCACCATCTTTGGTGTAATTGGCTCATCAGGTGCAGGGAAAAGTACGCTGATACGCTGTGTAAACATGTTAGAGAAGCCAACAAATGGTGAAGTGATTGTTGATGGTGTTGATTTAACAAAACTTTCTTCAAGCGAATTAAGCAAAGCACGCCGCAATATCGGAATGATTTTCCAACACTTTAATCTTTTAGCTTCACGAACTGTATTTGATAACGTCGCTCTACCATTAGAGTTAGCGGGAAAATCAAAACAAGACATTAATAAAAAAGTCACTGAATTATTAGATTT
>JAAGZR010000382.1 GCA_024206155.1 Aliivibrio sp. | reverse complement strand
TGCTATCAAGCCGACGCATTGCTCGCGCTTGCCAAACAAATATTACCTTCATGTGCCTATCTGGTGACGTTCAACCTCACTACTCGTCGATTGCCGCATTCATCACCAACATGAGTAAACACATTCAACCTCTCTTTACTCAAGTTCTGATGATATGTGACCAACAAGGCCTTATCGGGGGCAACATGTTCGCTATCGATGGCTGTAAAATTCCATCCAATGCCAGTAAAGAATGGAGCGGTACACACGCAGAGTTAACTCGCAAGAAAGCGAAGCTGGAGCGTGCAAGCCAGCGCATTGTTGAACATCATCAAGCCCTTGATGGCAAAGTCGATGAGTACATTGACGGTGAATTGAAACAAAAAGAAAAACTTGATGAATGCGCAAAAAAAATTGAACTATTCTTGGCTTCATCCAAAGAAAAATTGGGTACAAGAAAACAACCCATTAAAAGCAATATCACTGACAATGACAGTGCAAAAATGACCACATCAAAAGGGACTATCCAAGGATATAACGGCATTGCCATTAGTGATGACAAGAGTCAAATCATCATGCAAGCAGAAGCGTGGGGCTCCGTTGGTGAGCAACAAACACTACCTCCTGCGGTTAATCAATTATTCGATACCTTAGACACGCTTGGTATACCTAAAAATAACGCTAAATTCACCGCTGACAGTGGATTTAATAGCGCGCAGAATTTAGAGTTCTTAAATAAAAAAGGCCTTGATGCTTATATCGCAGACACGGGATTTCGTAGCCGAAACCCATTATTTCAAAACAGTGAAACCTACCAAACCCACCAAGCAAATAAACGTAAAAAACGCTCAAAAACAGGAAAAACTATTTACTCTATTTCATTGTTTCACTTTGATAAGATGACGAACACTTGTCGTTGCCCTGCTGGAAAAATGATGAGAGTGCTTAATAAAAAGGCATGTATCAACGGGCAATTAGGCATTGCATTTTGTGGTCATGTTAAAGATTGCCGAAGCTGTGTTCAACAAAGCCAATGCATGAGAAATCCTGTTGGAACTCAGCGAGGAAGACAGGTCTTTTTCAAGAATGATATTGAGTCAGAGTTCAATTACATTGAAATGATGAAGTCTAAAATAGACAGTCCAGAAGGAAGGCGGCAATACAGTAAGCGTTTAGGTACGATTGAGCCTGTTTTTGGTAATATCACCATAAATAAAGGTATGAACCGCTTTACTCTTAGGGGCAAAACAAAGGTTAATGCACAATGGCAAACCTATTGCCTGATCCACAACATAGAGAAGCTAAGAAACCATCTACATTAAGGGTTAAAACCCTTATATTTACATATACC
>JAAGZR010000042.1 GCA_024206155.1 Aliivibrio sp. | reverse complement strand
TACTGTAGAAGCGGGTGGATAAATGCCTAAAGTACTTCGGTTTACTAGTGGGCGATCTGGGTTATTTAATAATGAATTATAATTTTTACTAGAAATACCATGCACAAATAAGTTTGGGTCATAGCTAGGGCTTGATACCATCGCTAATACAGCACTAGTTTTCGGCTCTAGTACAATGGCAGAGCCGCGTCGGCCATCAAGTTGTTTTTCGACAAATTGTTGTAGTTTGACGTCTAGATTTAAAACGATGTCTTTTCCTGGAATTGGTGGTACATATTTTAGTGTACGAACAATACGACCACGGCTGTTGACTTCAACTTCTTGATAACCTGCGGTTCCATGAAGGATATCTTCGTAATAACGTTCAATACCAAGTTTACCTATATCACGCGTAGCTTGATAATTTGCGTCTTTTTCTTCACGAGCTAAACGGGCTAGATCTCGATCATTAATTTTAGCTACATAGCCAAGGACGTGGGTAAAGGTTTTGCCATAAGGATAGAAGCGTTTTAAATACGCTTTAACTTCAACACCAGAAAATTTGTGTTGATTAACCGCAAAAACGGACACTTGCTCCTGAGTTAACTGGGATAAAATTGGTACAGATCTGAAACGACGAGTACGACGACGTTCTTTTTGAAAGTCATCAATATTATCCTGAGTAATCGGTAAAATACCTTGTAGCTCTGTAAGCAATAAAGGTAAATCTTTTACTTTATCAGGCGTGATTTCTAAATTAAAAACAGGGCGGTTTTCCGCAAGAGGTAAATAATTACGGTCGTAAATTAATCCTCGATTCGGAGAGATAGGAACGATTTTAATACGATTATCATTTGAGCGTGTTTTATAATCTTGAAATTCATTAATTTGGATATTGTATAAATTGGTCAATAATATACCAATAAGTACAATGATCCCCGCAAAAGAGACAATGGCACGTGAGGCAAATAGTCTCGTTTCGGCGTTATAATCACGAATTTGTGTGCGTTTGCGCTTAATCAACTCTTATTCTCTGTGGTAAGGGTGATTGGCTGTAATACTCCATGCTCGGTATAAGCTTTCTGCCATGACAACTCGAACAAGAGGGTGTGGTAGCGTCAGCGGGGATAGGGACCAACTTTGCTCTGCTGCTGCTTTACAGGCAGGAGAAAGCCCCTCTGGACCACCAATAAGAATGGATACGTCACGAGCGTCTAATTTCCAAACTTCAAGTTGCTCTGCTAACTGTTCAGTATCCCAACGCTTGCCAGGAATATCAAGAGTTACAATACGGTTACCTTTAGGAATAGCTGCAAGCATGGCTTCGCCTTCTTTTTGAAGAATACGAGCGATATCTGCATTTTTTCCACGTTTTCCAGCACTAATTTCAATAAGCTCAAGTGGCATATCTTTAGGGAAGCGACGGCTGTACTCTTTATAGCCTTCCTCTACCCATTTCGGCATTTTTGTACCAACAGCAATTAATTGAAGCTTCATTAAACTAGCTCCACAATTTTTCGAGTTGGTATAGTTCACGATGTTCTTGTTGCAGAATGTGGATCATGACATTTCCCATATCAACAACCACCCATTCACCTTCCGTTTCACCGTCAATACCATAAGGCATTAAACCAATTTCTTTTGATTTATCTGATACGTTCAGAGCAATAGAACTAACGTGGCGTTTAGAGGTACCCGTACAGACAATCATAAAATCAGTAATGCTTGATTTATCGCGAACATCAAGAGTAATGATGTTTTCGGCTTTCATATCGTCAACATGGTTGAATAGAAAATCATGAAGTTCTTTATCTTGCAAAGTAATCACCTAGAAGAAATGGAGTATTTATGGAAGAGTATATCAGTGATACTCAATCAATGAGATAAGTTGGGTGTCACTGAAATGTGAATATTACACATATCTAACGTCAATTGGCTAAGTTGTGGCCAACAATTGGTATCAAAGTCAGTTTTTGTTGCTACTTCCATTAATGCCAGTGAACGAATCAGTAGTTGTATCTGTGGCATGGGTAGTCGTTGCAATGCGGATTGATACAGTGAACGACGATTTTTCCAGACTTTATATCGGTCGAAAACCGTAAACATAGCTTCGCCTTGAGTTATTGCCTGCTGAAAATTTTGTAGCAGGAAGAGCTCTTTTTGTAATGTTCTTAGTAAAATTACCACTTCCATCCCTTCACTTTCTAATTGGCGCAAGATACGTTGAGCACGTTTGGCTTGGCCTGACAATAATGTATCTACCAATTGGAATGGAGTGAAATGGTTATTTCTGTTTAACGCTTCTTCAATACGAATTAAGGTTAATAAGCCGTCTGGGTATAGCAGCGCCAGTTTATCTAAGCTTTGAGCAAGGGCTAATAAGTTACCTTCATGCCATTGAGCAAGCATTTGTACTGCTTCAGCATCGGGTTTTAATTTCAACGTTTTACAGCGTTGTTGAATAAAGCGTGGTAACTGTTGATTATCAGGTGTATTACACGGAACAAATAATCCAAGTTGAGTTAGTGCTTTAAACCATTGCGTATTTTCTTGTGCTTTGTTAACCCTTGGCCCTTGAAAAATTAGCAAAATATCATCGTGAAGTGCTGGTACCAATTCTTTTATTTTATTGGTATGTGCCGTCGTCAAGCCTGTTTCAGGAATGGTGAGTTCCAATATTTGTCGAGATGAAAATAGGCTTAAGGCTTGGGTGCAATCAAAGATTAATTCCCAATCAAGTTGCTTATCTAGCGTAAATTGGTGCTTCTCTTCAAACCCTTGTTTTATTGCGGCTTGACGAATAGCATCGAGGCTTTCTTGTTTTAAAAGCGGTTCATTGCCAAATAAAAGGTAGGATTGACGTAAATGACGTTCTAAATTATGCCCTAATTGTTCTGGGAATACTCTCATTGTTATTGCGCGTTGTCTGTTGATGAGTTCATTGTTTTAGTGATTTCTTTTGTTTCGTATTTATCAGCGTTGATGATGGTATCATCTAGCACTACTTTACCACTGTCGTCAGCTTTCAGGCGAGCCATTTGACGTAAAATTTGCTCAGCAGCCTGCGTACGCATTTCATCTTCGATCATATCACGCTCTACCGATTTTGCTAATGCGGTTAATGGGTTATCAAGGTAGTTACGGTTTACTGTGGTCGTATACGTTTTAATGTCATGTTCAGGGATAAGTACACTGTATCTAACGGTATAGGTTAGCTCTTTTTCTGCCGCACGGCTGTTTTGATAAAGAGATAGAGTACGCTCACTAAGACTTTCACTGATTAAATTTAAGCTAGGCGTTACGGTTGTTGGTGCAACCTGACGGATCCCATTCATTCTTAATTGTTTTTGCACATTACGGGTTAAGTCACTGTACTGGTCAAAACTGGTTAGAGAAATTTCATGCAGTTCTTCTGGTAATAAATAATTACCGCGCAAGTGGAATCCACAGGCTGAAACCATAAGTGAAAGAGTCAGAACAATAGTGGTTCGAAGAGAAAATAGAGATAAAAGACGTTTCACCGAGTAACTCCCTCAAGTGGTGTAAGAATGCTTATTTAACTGTTTTAACGGCTATTTTGTCGTTTCAAAATAAAGCAGTTAAATAAGCATAAGCGGCCATCCGCTTATGCTTTAAATAGAAAAGTAATCTGATAAAAGGTTCAAATTACTTTTTACGTTTAAATAGTACTAACTGGTTAATATTAGTTAGCTACGATATTTAACAGTTTACCAGGTACATAGATTACTTTACGAATCGTTAAACCATCTAGGAACTTGATTGCGTTTTCATCTTTTAGACCAAGCTCTTTAACTTGCTCTTCAGTTGCATCTGCAGCAACGATCAGTTTTGCACGTAACTTACCGTTGATCATAACAACGATAGTTTTTTCATCTTCAACAAGTGCTTTTTCGTCAAATGTTGGCCATGCTGCTGTATCGATGTTTGATTCACCTAATGCATCCCACATTGCAAAGCTTGCATGTGGTGTCATTGGATAAAGCATAACAACAACCGCTTTTAGTGCTTCGTCAAGAAGGGCACGGTCTTGTGCTGATCCTTGAGGTGCTTTATTAAGCTTGTTCATCAACTCCATGATTGCAGCAATCGCTGTGTTGAATGTTTGGCGACGGCCAATATCATCACTTACTTTTGCAATGGTTTTGTGAACATCACGGCGTAGTGCTTTTTGGTCACCAGAAAGAGCCGCAACATCTAACGCTTCAGTTGCGCCTTTTGTTGTGTGCTCGTGAACTAATTTCCATACACGTTTTAGGAAGCGACTTGCGCCTTCAACGCCTGATTCTTGCCATTCTAGAGTCATATCAGCAGGTGCTGCAAACATCATGAATAGACGTACTGTATCAGCACCAAACTTATCAACCATCTCTTGAGGATCAATACCGTTGTTTTTAGACTTAGACATTTTGATCATGCCTGAGTGGTCAACGTTACGGCCTTGGTTGTCGATTGCTTTTTCGATGCGGCCTTTTGAGTCGCGCTCAATCGTTACATCTGTTGGTGCGATCCACTCTTTTGTGCCTTTTTCATTAGTGTGGCTAAATGCATCAGCAAGTACCATACCTTGACATAAAAGCTGCTTGAATGGTTCGTCAGAGTTTACATAACCCGCATCACGTAGAAGCTTATGAAAGAAGCGAGAGTAAAGAAGGTGCATACATGCGTGCTCAATACCACCAACGTATTGGTCAACTGGTAACCAGTAGTTTGCTTTTTCTGGGTCTAGAATATCATCAGCTTGTGGAGAACAATAACGAGCGTAGTACCAAGATGATTCCATAAAGGTATCAAAAGTATCTGTTTCACGCAGTGCTGGTTCGCCGTTAAAAGTGGTTTTAGCCCACTCTTTGTCCGCTTTGATAGGGCTAGTCACGCCATCCATTACCACATTTTCAGGAAGAATGACGGGTAATTGATCCGCTGGTACTGGGTGAACTTCACCATCTTCAGTTGTTACCATTGGGATTGGAGCACCCCAGTAACGTTGGCGTGAAACACCCCAGTCACGTAGACGGAAGTTAACTGTTTTCTTACCTTTACCTTCAGCTTCTAGCTTTGCAGAGATAGCATCAAATGCCTCTTGGAAAGCAAGACCGTCGAATTCACCAGAATCAAATAGAACGCCTTTTTCAGTGTAAGCTGCTTCAGAAACGTCTACATCAGAACCATCTTCAGGCTTGATTACTGGAATAATATCCAAATTGTATTTAGTTGCGAATTCGAAGTCACGTTGATCGTGAGCAGGAACGGCCATTACTGCACCTGTGCCGTAGTCCATTAATACGAAGTTTGCTACATAGATTGGCACTTCACGACCATTAAGAGGGTGGATAGCACGTAGGCCAGTATCCATACCTTTCTTTTCCATCGTTGCTAATTCAGCTTCGGCAACTTTAGTATTGCGACACTCTTCAGTGAAAGCGAATAGCTCAGGGTTAGATGCCGCCGCTTTCTCTGCAAGAGGGTGACCTGCTGCGATGCCAACGTAAGTAACACCCATTAGCGTATCTGGACGTGTGGTATATACTTCTAAAGGCGCTTCTTCGCCGTTAACAGCAAAAGATAACTCTACGCCTTCAGAACGGCCGATCCAGTTACGTTGCATGGTTTTAACCATTTCAGGCCAACCATCAAGATTATCTAGATCATCAAGAAGTTCTTGTGCGTATTCTGTAATTTTAATGAACCACTGTGGAATTTTCTTTTGTTCAACAGGGGTATCACAACGCCAACAACAACCGTCTTCAACTTGTTCGTTTGCAAGGACAGTTTGGTCGTTTGGACACCAGTTTACAGAAGAGGTTTTCTTGTAAACTAGGCCTTTGTTGTACAGTTTTGTGAAGAACTCTTGTTCCCAACGGTAGTATTCAGGCGTACAGGTTGCGAATTCACGATTCCAATCGTAACCAAAGCCTAATAACTTAAGTTGGTTTTTCATGTATTCGATGTTTTCGTATGTCCAAGGCGCTGGTGCTGTATTGTTTTTAACAGCCGCATTCTCAGCAGGAAGACCAAACGCATCCCAACCGATAGGTTGCATTACGTTTTTGCCTTGTAGGCGCTGGTAGCGAGAAACCACATCACCAATAGTGTAGTTACGAACGTGACCCATGTGTAGACGACCACTTGGGTATGGGAACATTGAGAGGCAATAGAATTTTTCTTTGCTTGCGTCTTCAGTCACAACAAACGTTTTGTTGTCGTCCCAATGTTTTTGGATCTTCTGTTCAAGATCCTGTGGATTATATTGTTCTTGCATCGATTTACCCAGTTATGTCAGTGGATCACAAAAAATGTGAGATCGGTTTGATCAGATAATATTTGATCGGCATAGAATAACTAATGGAGCGCTTATACTCAAGCGACCTGATAACCTTTAACTCACTCTTCGCTATATAAATCTAGCGAATTTTTGGAGGTGACTTATGTCTAAGCAAAAAACAGGTTATAACGCCGTCTTAGAGCGTGTAATGAATGTGTTAGAAAGAAGTCCTGAAGAATTTGAACATTGGGCAAAATCATCCGAAGAAGTGGTGGACGCTGCTTCTGATATGACCAAAGATGAATTGGCTTTAATTTCAAGTTATGTAAAACGAGACATGAAGGAGTTTGCTCAGAATTACGAAAAGAGCAAAACAACGTTCCCTGATTCGCCTTTTTATCGATTAATCTCTGATTCTATTTGGCACGGTTTGCTTGAAATAACCGATAAAACACAAGTTGAATGGCATGAGATGTTTGATGACTTAGCACATCAAGGCATTTATAAGGCTGGTGAGGTCGTAGGGCTTGGTATTTTGGTATGTGAGAAATGTGGTCATCGTGAGCAGTTTAATCACGCACAAATTATTCAGCCTTGTACGCATTGTGAGAATGAAGAATTTACCCGGGTATCTCTGAAACCATAGTGATTTTAGCTCTCATAAAGTAGTTGGTCTGTAGTTCAATTAAGAAATACAGACCAATAGCTAATGTAATTAGGTTCGTTTTCGCCAAGCAATAACAAAAGATAAAAATACTAACAGATACAAAGGCGATGAACCCCAGTAACGATATGGCGTTGTACCTATGGTTGGTATTACTTCGCCTCGCAATACGGCGGTAGTGAACTGAGGAATTTGTTTCGTTATATTGCCTTTATGATCTGTGATTGCCGTTACGCCGTTATTTGTTGAACGAATAACAGGCTTTCCTATCTCTAAAGCTCGCATTTGAGCCATTTCCATGTGTTGCAGTGGGCCAATAGAAGTACCAAACCAAGCATCATTAGACAGCGTTAAAATATAATCAGTTTGTGGTGTGATATTTTCTCTTACCTGTTCGCCATAAACGATTTCGTAGCATAATGCAGGGGCTAATTGTGTGCCGCTGGCTTCCATGTTGGGTTGAATATAATCACCACGACTGAATGATGACATTGGCAGGTTAAAGATTGGTGCGATAGGGCGTAATAAGTTTTCAAAAGGAACAAATTCACCAAATGGAAGTAAATGGTGTTTGCTGTACCTTGGTTGCTGCGTGTAATCGTAGCCATTTGTCCCATTAACGCCTAATGAAATAATATTATTGTAGAAATTACCGGTAGGGCTTTGGTCTACAATGCCAGTGATTACCGTGCTGTTATTCATTGATGCTGCACCATCTAAATTACGTAGAAAACTCGGGATTTCAATTTCCAGTGCCGGTATCGCTGCTTCAGGCCACACGATAACATCGGCATCCCAATTTTTGCGGGTTAAATCCATATATTTCATAATAGTAGGCCAGCGTTCGCTAGGCAGCCACTTAATTGCTTGGTTAACATTTCCTTGGATTAGCGCTACTTTTGTTACTTTATCTGGTTGAGGTGTAACCCAATCAAATGGTTTGATGGCAAAAGAGCTGGCAATAATGACTGCTGGGATCAGAAATAGAGTCCATTTTTTTTCCAGAAGGCTGTATGCCATTGCCCCCACAGAAATCAGGATCATTAGGGTAATGCCTTCTACACCAAATATTGGTCCCCAAGCAGACAATGGGCTATCTATTTGACTGTAACCTAGCCATAACCATGGGAATCCGGTAAATACCCAACCACGCAGCCAATCGGTGACAAGCCAAAGCGCCGGAGCAGCCAATAAGTATTTCGTTAGCTTATGGTTGCTAAAAATTCGTTGTAAAAGAAACGAGAATAGCATGGGATATAACGCAAGGTAGCTGATTAACCCTATCATTAAGAATAGGCTGGCAGCGACTGGCATGCCACCAAAGTTGTCGATACTGACATGAACCCAACTCACACCTGCACTAAAGTAACCTAAGCCCCAAATAAAACCCAACCACGTTGCTTTTTTTGTTGTTTGTTTATGCAATAGCAATAAAAGAAGTAAAGGGGCAATAAAAGCAAAAGGCCATAAAGAGTAGGGAGCAAAAGCAAGGGTAGCGGTTGCGCCTGAAAGCAGAGCAATAAGAAGACGGATGGCGTAGTGAGAAAGTAAAGGCATTGGCTATAACTCAAATAGATGTAGGTAGCGAAAGAGAGTTAGTCTGTATAAGTTAGATAAAGTTCAGCCACTGAGGATATCAGTGGCTGATTGCATTATTCTTCTTCAGGTTCTTTATGTTCTGATTCTTTATCAGGAATCGTTACTTGAAGTTGAATAATTCGACGGTTGTCAGCGGCTGTGACTTTGAATGTAAAACCTGAAATTTCAATCGTTTCACCACTTTCTGGTAAATGACCGAAACCAGTTAATACCAGTCCACCAACAGTATCTATTTCTTCGTCGCTGAAGTTAGTCGAAAACGCGTCATTAAAGTCTTCAATTTCAGTTAAGGCCTTTACCGTAAAGGTATGCTTACTTAACTGACGAATGTCTTTTTCTTCTTCGTCATCAAATTCATCTTCAATGTCACCAACGATTTCTTCAAGAATATCTTCGATAGTAACAAGACCAGAAACCCCACCAAACTCATCAACTACAATGGCCATGTGGTAACGTTCTTCTCTAAACTCTTTTAAAAGCTTATCAACACGTTTACTTTCTGGTACTACAACAGCAGGTCTAATAACTTGCTCTATTTCAAAGGCTTCACAGTCAGAGCCTAAGTATCTTAGTAAGTCCTTCGCAAGGAGTATACCTTCAACATGGTCTTTGTCTTCACTGATCACTGGGTAGCGTGAGTGAGACGCTTCAATGATAGTTGCTATCAGTGATTCAAGATCTTGAGTTTTCTCGACCGTAACCATTTGAGAGCGAGGTAACATAATGTCTCTTACTCTCATTTCTGCTATTTCCATTACACCTTCAAGCATGTCTCGGGTGTCATGGTCGATAACTTCATTTTCTTCAGAGTCTCTAAATGCATCAACTAGGTCTTGGCGATCTTTAGGCTCTCCTTGGAAAAATTGTGAAAGGCGTCCTAAGAAGGACTTTCTACTCGGACCTTCTGTATTCTGTGAATTTTCGTCGTTCATGGCTTCTTTTAAAGTAAATGCTATCAATGTGGATAGCGCACATTAGTAACTACGGATTATCCCGTGGTTATTTCTCAGCAATGTATGGGTCTTCAAATCCCATACCTTGCATTAATTCGGTTTCGAGTGATTCCATCTCTTCAGCTTCATCATCTTCGATATGGTCATAACCTAGCAGATGCAGGCTACCATGTACAACCATATGAGCCCAATGTGCTAATAATGGCTTATTTTGTTCAATAGCTTCGCTCTCGACAACTTGGCGACAAATAATTAAATCACCAAGTAGGTCAATTTCAATACCAGGAGGCGCTTCAAACGGAAATGAAAGTACATTAGTTGGCTTATCTTTACCACGATATTCGTGATTTAATTCATGACTTTCTTTTTCATCTACAATACGGATGGTTAATTCAGCTTGTGGTTGAAACTGTGGAATAACGGCATTTAACCACGTCATCAGTTCTTTTTCTGATGGCAGGCCGCTTTGGTTTTCACATGCAATTTGTAGATCGAGCTCAATACTCATTGTTCACCTGATTGTGTTACTTATTATTTTCTGCGTCAGCCATACGAACATCACGCTCATGCTTTCTGCGTATTTCTTCTAGTTTACGCTCTTTTTGATCTTTTGCTTCCCATTTTTCATAAGCATTTACAATTCGAGCAACAACAGGATGGCGAACAACATCATCTGCAATAAAGAAATTAAAGCTTATTTCATCGACTTCAGAAAGAACTTCAACGGCATGACGAAGACCAGATTTAGCCCCACGAGGTAAATCAATCTGGGTTACATCCCCTGTGATAACCGCTCGTGAATTAAAGCCAATACGGGTTAAGAACATTTTCATTTGTTCTACGGTGGTGTTTTGACTTTCATCAAGGATGATAAAGGCATCGTTAAGGGTTCTACCACGCATATAAGCAAGTGGAGCTACTTCAATAACGTTGCGTTCGATCAGTTTTTCAACGCGTTCAAACCCAAGCATTTCAAATAGCGCATCATAAAGAGGGCGTAAATACGGGTCAACTTTTTGGCTAAGATCGCCAGGCAAAAATCCTAATTTTTCACCGGCTTCAACCGCTGGTCGAGTTAACAGAATACGACGAACTTCTTGTCGTTCTAAAGCATCAACAGCGGCGGCAACCGCAAGGTAGGTTTTACCTGTACCAGCAGGGCCAATACCAAACGTAATATCGTGGGTGACCATGTTGGTGACGTATTGGGCTTGATTTTCAGTTCTTGGCTTAATTAGGCCTTTCTTGGTTTTTATGAAGATCTCTTTTCCGTAAGGAATAGTTGATACTTCTTCTTTAGCTTGTTCTAAAATCCCCGATTCTTTCACCGCTAAATGAATGTGTTCTGGTTCAATATCAGGGTATTGATTTTTTACAGGAGCAGTATCGACGTATAGAACTTTGAGGATGTCGATAGTGGCTGAAACAGTATGAGGTTTACCAACGACGGTAAATTCGTTGCCTCGATAATTGATTTCGACTCCTAAGCGGCGCTCAAGGTGTTTGATATTGTCATCAAATGGGCCACAAAGGCTAGATAAACGGTGATTGTCTGCTGGCTCTAAGGTCAACTCTAATTTGGTTGTTTTAATACTCAAGATTGCCTCTCAGAATGCTAATTACAAATGCTTATCTATTATTTATTGGGTAAAGTATAAATTATCTCAAGGTTAAATAAGAAAAAAGATGATCAAGAAACCTTAATCATCTTTTTAATTTTTGATTTTATTGAGGATGTCACATTATGGCGTAAAAGTACCTACACCAAGATCATCTTCACGACGTGTTTTTTCCATCATTTCTGCTGGAGATACTGCAACACGTAAACCCATTTCTTTTTCTGTACGCACAAGGTTACCGCGTAGAGAGTTAGTGAATGATTCAGTAATGTGAATATCAACAAATTGACCAATTAAATCAGGGCTACCGATAAAGTTAACTACACGGTTGTTTTCAGTACGAGCACGTAATTCCATTGGGTTACGTTTTGATGGACCTTCAACAAGTGCGCGTTGTACTGTGTCTAACATTAGACGAGAGTAACGCGATGATTGGAAGTTAATTTGTTGTTGTAGCTCAGCTAAACGATCTTTCTTTGTCTGCTCAGGAATATCGCATGGATAATCAGCTGCAGGAGTCCCAGGACGAGCAGAGAAAACGAAGCTATAGCTCATATCGAAATCAACGTCTTTAATTAGCTTCATTGTATCTTGGAAGTCTTTATCTGTTTCACCAGGGAAAGCAACGATAAAGTCAGAGCTAATTAATATATCTGGACGAGCTTTACGTAATTTACGAATAATTGATTTGTATTCAATTGCAGTATGAGGACGCTTCATCATCGTTAGGATGCGATCAGAACCACTTTGAACAGGTAAGTGTAAGAAGCTTACTAATTCCGGTGTATCTTCATATACTGCGACAATATCATCACCAAACTCTAATGGGTGACTTGTTGTAAAACGAATACGGTCGATACCATCGATAGAGGCAACCATACGCAGCAATTCAGCAAACGTACAAATATCACCGTCATACGTTGGACCACGATAGGCATTTACGTTTTGACCTAATAGGTTTACTTCACGTACGCCTTGTTCAGCCAGCTGTGCAATTTCAAATAATACGTCATCTAATGGACGGCTAACTTCTTCACCACGAGTATAAGGAACTACGCAGTAAGTACAGTATTTTGAACAGCCTTCCATGATAGAAACAAACGCTGATGCACCTTCTGCTTTTGGCTCAGGAAGGTTATCGAACTTTTCAATCTCAGGGAATGAAATATCCATTACTGGTTTTTCATTTGATTGAGACTGTTTGATCATTTCTGGTAAACGGTGAAGCGTTTGAGGACCAAAAATGACATCAACATAAGGAGCGCGTTGACGAATATGATCGCCTTCTTGAGTTGCTACACAGCCACCAACACCAATCACTAAGTCTGGTTTTTTATCTTTTAAATGTTTCCAACGGCCTAATTGGTGAAAAACTTTTTCTTGAGCTTTTTCACGAATTGAGCAGGTATTTAATAACAGAACATCCGCTTCTTTTGGATCTTCAGTTAATTCATAACCATTTGCGGCACCTAAAAGATCGGCCATTTTGGATGAATCGTATTCGTTCATCTGGCAGCCCCAGGTCTTGATTAGCAGTTTCTTAGTCATGTAACTTTTTCACTCGTATTTTATTACTAGAATTCGGTACAGTTTTGAGAGACAAGCTCGATCAAAACGGATAGGGCGCGTATTGTACTGCTTTCCGCGCTTAATGACTAGATGTAGACACCCTTGAATATTTTATGGGTATTAGGCCGTATTGAGCTAGAAAGGTTAATTCGCACAACCTGATTGATTTTGATTAAGTGAAAATCACGGTAGAATGAAGGAAATAATTGACTCATATAAGGTCTATGGATGATGAAAAAATATGATTACACCATCGTTGGTGGTGGAATGGTAGGAGCGGCGACTGCTATTGGTTTATCAAAATTAGGGTATCAAGTTGCTATTATTGAGCATAAAGCTCCGGATTCTTTTGATAATAGCCAATCAATGGATGTACGTGTTTCTGCTATTTCTCAATCATCCGTTGATTTACTTAATGAGTTAGGTGCATGGGAGCACATTAAGAAAACAAGAGTTTGCCCTTATAAGCGTTTAGAAACTTGGGAGCATCCTGAATGCCGAACTCGTTTTCATTCTGATACCCTTAATATGGAACAGTTGGGGTTCATCGTTGAAAATCGTTTGATTCAATTAGGTCTATGGCAAGAGTTTTCTTCTTATGAGAATTTAACGGTTGTTACACCGGCTAAAATTATCGAGCTTGAACTTTTTAGTGAGCACAATGAACTAACACTGGATAATGGCAATATAATTAAAACTAAATGGGTTATTGGTGCAGATGGTGCTAATTCTTATGTCCGCCAGAAAGCAAAGATCGGTATTACCGCTTGGGATTATCGTCAGCACTGCATGTTGATTAATATTGAAACAGAAAAACCACAACAGGATATTACTTGGCAGTGGTTCACGCCTTCAGGACCTCGTTCATTCCTACCTTTACATGGAAATAAAGGTTCTTTAGTTTGGTATGACTCCCCTCAGCGCATTAAACAACTCTCTTCTATGACATCTATTCAGTTAGAAAAAGAAATTAAAGCGCATTTTCCACAAGAGTTGGGGGAGTTTACTGTAGAGCAACATGGTTCTTTTCCTTTAACGCGTCGGCATGCTCAAAAATACGTTGAACATCGCTGTGTTTTATTAGGAGATGCAGCCCATACTATTAATCCTTTAGCGGGTCAGGGTGTAAATTTGGGCTTTAAAGACGTAAAAGTCTTATTGGAAGAAATAGAATCTAAAGGCATAGAGACAGATAAAGCGTTACGTATTTACGAATCAATACGAAAAATAGACAATTTAGCGATGCAATCAAGTATGGATCTATTTTATACCTTATTCAGTAATTCTTTACCTCCAGTTAAATTTTTACGAAATGCGGGTTTAAAGTTAGCAGA
Organism: Aliivibrio sp.; assembly: GCA_024206155.1. Taxonomy (GTDB): domain Bacteria; phylum Pseudomonadota; class Gammaproteobacteria; order Enterobacterales; family Vibrionaceae; genus Aliivibrio. The sequence goes on along the minus strand of JAAGZR010000042.1, from coordinate 3,738 downwards.
TTCATCTGGGGCGTTAAAAACACAAGCATTGAAATATGCGTTAGGTTTATAGAAATAATATCAGGGGCTAGAGCTTAGGGATGAGTAAAGCGAATCTGTACAAGATAGGGTGATCATTTGATCCCCCTTTTTTACTACGTGATATAAAAAGAACATGGATATGTGAGAAGAGATTTGAAGAGGAATAGTACAGATGAAAAAAAGCCCATCAAATTAATGATGGGCTTTCTTAAATATGGTTGGGATACCTGGATTCGAACCAGGGAATGCCGGCATCAAAAGCCGGTGCCTTACCGCTTGGCGATATCCCAACAGAGAAGATTAAATAGGTAATTAAACCAAGATAATACATCTTTAAATATGGTGCGGACGGAGAGACTTGAACTCTCACACCTTGCGGCGCCAGAACCTAAATCTGGTGCGTCTACCAATTCCGCCACGTCCGCGTTCTGCTAGTTGTTAATTAAAACAAAGAGTAGAAATTTTTGTAGTTAGAAGACGAATTGGAGAGTCTTTCTAACGTTGTCACAATTAATCAGGTTGCATTAATTGTGTAAATATTGGTTGGGATACCTGGATTTGAACCAGGGAATGCCGGCATCAAAAGCCGGTGCCTTACCGCTTGGCGATATCCCAACAGAGAAGATTATATTAGTTCTTACTAAGTAATCGTCTTAAATATGGTGCGGACGGAGAGACTTGAACTCTCACACCTTGCGGCGCCAGAACCTAAATCTGGTGCGTCTACCAATTCCGCCACGTCCGCATTCTACTGTCTGACTATTAAGGACTGATGGTCACTTAATCTACAAAGAGTAGTTATTCTATATTTTAATTGACGATTGGTAAATCAATTAAAAGTTGTATGGTGGCTACTACGGGATTTGAACCTGTGACCCCATCATTATGAGTGATGTGCTCTAACCAGCTGAGCTAAGTAGCCAAGTTGTTTCTTTGTTTCTAACTCGTCTCTCTTCCGTCTTATCGGTGAGGACGGAGCGCATTATGCGTATCAGAGGCTTATGCGTCAACACTTTTTTGAAAAAAATATGAAATCTTTGATTGTTCGAACGGAATTTAATCAAAGCGTACTTTTTATATGCAAATAAGAGTGAATAAGAGCAAAAGAATAGGGATAAGAGTTGAAAACAAGAAGTCGTACTGGTGAGCAGTGAGTAAGGATAATAGCTTTTAACTGATTGAAATATAGATAAGTAATAAAAAGGCCAGCAAATTTGCTGGCCTTTTTTATTATACGTTGAAGCGGAAATGCACTACATCACCATCTTTAACGATGTAATCCTTTCCTTCTAAGCGCCATTTACCGGCTTCTTTAGCACCACTTTCTCCGTTAAATTCAATAAAGTTATCATAGCCAACAACTTCTGCACGGATAAAGCCTTTTTCAAAGTCTGTGTGGATCTTACCTGCAGCTTGTGGTGCCGTTGCACCTACTGGGATAGTCCAAGCACGAACTTCTTTTACACCCGCAGTGAAATACGTTTGTAGAGTTAGTAGTTCGTAACCAGAGCGGATCACACGGTTTAGGCCTGGTTCTTCGATGCCCATATCAGCAAGGAATTCTTCGCGATCTTCATCATCTAGCTCAGAAAGCTCAGATTCAATAGCTGCACATACTGGAACAACTACGTTGTTTTCTTTTTCTGCGTATTCACGAACCATATCTAGAAATGGGTTGTTTTCAAAACCATCTTCACTAACGTTAGCAATATACATTGTTGGTTTTAGTGTTAAGAAATTCAGGTAAGAAACAGCTGCGATTTCTTCTTTTGCTAGTTCAACAGTGCGAGCCATTCCACCTTCTGTAAATACAGGAAGCAGTTTTTCAAGTACTGAGATTTCAAACTTAGCGTCTTTATCGCCACCTTTTGCTTTCTTTGTTTGACGGAAGATTGCACGTTCACATGAGTCTAAATCAGCCAGAGCAAGCTCAAGGTTGATGATCTCGATATCTTCAATCGGTGAGATTTTACCAGCAACGTGAATGATGTTTTCATTTTCAAAACAACGAACAACATGGCCAATAGCGTCTGTTTCACGGATGTTAGCAAGGAATTTATTACCTAGACCTTCACCTTTAGATGCACCTGCTACAAGACCTGCGATATCAACGAATTCCATTGTTGTTGGAAGAATACGCTCTGGATTTACGATTTTAGCTAATGCGTCTAAACGTAGATCTGGAACAGGAACCACACCTGTGTTTGGTTCAATTGTACAGAAAGGGAAGTTTGCTGCTTCAATTCCTGCTTTAGTTAGTGCGTTAAACAGTGTTGACTTACCAACGTTTGGAAGACCAACGATTCCGCATTTAAAACCCATGATGTAAACCTTATCTGTGTTATTCAGCTTTGAATGTGTGTAAACGATTTTGTGCTTTATTTAATCCATCTTTAAGCAAGATATCTAAACAGCGTGTAGATTCATCTACAGCAGCATCGATTAACTCTTGCTCTTTGGTAGGCGCTTTTCCTAAAACAAAACCGGCAACTTTATCTTTGTGGCCAGGGTGACCAATACCAATACGGAGTCGATAGAACTCTTTTGTATTGGCTAATTTAGTAATAGTATCTCGTAAGCCATTATGACCTCCGTGACCACCACCTTTTTTGAATTTTGCTACCCCAGGAGGAAGATCTAGCTCATCATGAGCAACTAAAATCTCTTCTGGTTTTATTTGGTAAAACTTAGCTAATGAAGCAATCGCTTTACCTGATAAATTCATAAATGTTGTTGGGATTAATAAGCGAAGATCTTGGCCATTGCTTTGGATCCTACCTGTTAACCCGAAGAACTTAGCTTCTTCTCGCAATGAAACATTGTGCATACGAGCGAGCTCTTCAACGACCCATGCCCCTGCATTATGGCGAGTTCTTTTATACTCAAGACCAGGATTTGCTAGTCCAACAAGAAGTTTGATTTGATTACTCAAAGACTTATCTCTCTATTTGGATACCAATATCATTAATAAACTTATTCGTATAAAAGAAACGAAAGAAAATTAATGGTATTAGTATGTCCCATTAAAAAGGCGCGCCATATTAACACAAGAAATCCAAATACAAAAACGCCCCGCATATAGCAGGGCGTTTGAATAGATTTTTTTGATTAGTGATCAAACATTGCAGAGATTGACTCTTCATTGCTGATGCGACGAATCGCTTCAGCTAGCATGCGAGAAAGGCTCAGTTCAGTTACTTTGCCTGTTGCTGCCATTTCTTTAGATAGAGTAATCGAGTCAGTAACCACAACTTGGTCTAATACTGAGTTTGCAATGTTTTCTGCTGCTGAACCCGAGAATACAGCGTGAGTTGCATAAGCAAATACACGTTTAGCACCGCGTTCTTTAAGTGCTTCAGCTGCTTTACATAATGTACCGCCAGTATCGATCATGTCATCAACGATAACACAGTCACGACCGTCAACATCACCAATTAAGTTCATTACTTCTGATACGTTTGCACGTGGACGACGTTTATCAACGATAGCGATATCAACATCACCTAATGCTTTTGCTGTTGCGCGAGCACGAACAACACCACCTAGATCAGGAGAAACAACAACTGGATTTTCTAAACCACGAGTGCGCATGTCATCAAGCAGTACAGGAGTACCGAAGATGTTGTCTACTGGTACGTCGAAGAAACCTTGAATTTGTTCAGCGTGAAGGTCGATAGTTAAAACGCGGTCAACACCAACGTTTGAAAGCATATCAGC